>CBINOL010000020.1:0-49648 GCA_966252285.1 uncultured Caulobacter sp. | reverse complement strand
GCGACGCGGAACAGGTTCTGGTTCGGGATGACGATCAGGGTGTCGACGTAGCGCTGCAGCTCCTGGATGCCGGCGTCGGCCAGACGCATGCGGTGACGGCCTTCGAAGTGGAAGGGCTTGGTCACCACGCCGACGGTCAGGATGCCGCGTTCACGGGCGCACTTGGCGATGATCGGAGCCGCGCCGGTGCCGGTGCCGCCACCCATGCCGGCGGTGATGAACACCATGTGAGCGCCTTCCAGGTGCTCGCCGATCTCGGGGAAGCTCTCTTCGGCGGCGCTCATGCCCACCTCGGGGTGCGCGCCGGCGCCCAGGCCCTGCGTGATCTGCACGCCGAGCTGGATGCGACGGTCGGTCTTGGCGAACTGGAGCTGTTGGGCGTCCGTGTTGGCGACGACGAACTCAACACCCTCGAGGCCCGCCTCGATCATGTTGTTCACGGCGTTGCCGCCCGCGCCGCCAACGCCGAAGACCACGATGCGCGGCTTCAGCTCAGTGGTGCGCGGCGCCGAAAGAGAAATAGCCATGGGGACCCTCGCGTCCTTACGCCGAATTCGCCAAATCAACCGACCGCAAGTCGGTAACGCCTCGACGATCGGGTTAACAGAACAACCACCATCGTTAACTGGCGGTTAAAGCCATAATCTGAGTCGGCTGCAGGTCGATCCCGCTTAACCCGAAAAAAGCGAGTTATCCAAAGGAATTGCTTGGAACTCCTTGGTTTCCAAGCTGGGCCGCAACCCCTGTGCGGCGGAACGCCGCTGGCGCGTTTTTTGCGTCCAGACCCTCGGATTCGGGGACGCGAAACTACACTGTTTGGCCATTCAGGCACTTAGAAAGTTAAACGACAAGGTTAATTCACCCCTGGGGTGATTTGGCTGGACGCCCCTTGCCCCTCCCCCGTTCGCGCACTCGGATCACGCCGTCCCGCGTCGAAACAGCGCCTTCAGCGAAGGAGCAGAAAGGCGGTGATCGCCGCCGCAAGCGCCAGCAGGCCCCACTTGGCGCAGCCCCAGGGCCAGGCGTCGACGATTTCGCAGGTATCGCACACGGGGTCCCAGCGCGGCCCCTGGATCGGCTTCCCGCAACGCTCGCAAGCTTCGATCATCGGACAGCCCCGTCCAGACACGACAACGCACCGTCGCGCTGTAGGCGCGGCGGCGCAAGCCGTGCGGTGACGCTGGCAGGCTTAGAGGTTGTCGCGCAGCCAGGCGGCGGCCTTGGCCACCGGCGAGGCGTTGGGGTCCATCGGGCGCTTGCGCACCTGGCCGCCGCTGAGGGTCTTGGGCGACACCACCTCGCGCGGGCCGAAGGCCGTGCGATGCAGCACGCCGGCGGCGGCGCAGAAGGCCGGACCCGACGCGGCGTCGGCAAGATGCGGCACCCGGCGCGGACGGCCCAGGCGAACCGGACGGTCGAAAACCCGCACGGCCACTTCACGCACGCCGGCCAGCTGGCTGGCGCCGCCGGTCAAGACGATGCCCGCGCCCGGCTCCACCGGCGCGCCCGAGGCCTTCAGGCGCTCGCGCAGCAGCTCCAGCGTCTCCTCGACGCGCGGCTGGATGATGCCCTTCAGCAGAGACCGCGGCGCGATCACCGGACCCGCGCCCGGATCGTCGCCCCGCGGCGGGGCCTCGATCATCTCGCGGTCCTCGTTGGCCGAGGCGATGGCGCTGCCATGCAGGGTCTTGATGCGCTCGGCGCCGGCGACCGAGGTCTGCAGGCCGCGCGCGATGTCCTGCGTCACGTGCCCGCCGCCGACGGCAAGGCTGTCGACGTGGCACAGGGCGCCGTTGTTGAACACCGCCACCGAGGTCGAGCCGCCGCCCATGTCGATGCAGACGGCGCCCAGGTCCATCTCGTCCTCTTCCAGGGCCGCCAGGGCCGAGGCGAACGGAGCGGCGACGATGCCCTCGAACGACAGGTGGGCGCGTTCGACGCAGTGGGCCAGGGTGTGGAAGATGTTCTCGTTGACCGAGACGACCAGCAGCTCAAGGCCCAGCGAACGGCCGAACATGGCGCGCGGGTCGCGAATGCCCTTCTGACCGTCGACCGACCAGGCGATCGGCAGCAGGTGCACGGGCTTGCGGCCCGGCAGGCGCACCTGGGCCAGGGCCGAGGAGATGGCGCGCGACAGATCACCGTCCGCGATCGGACGGGCGCCCAGCGAAACCTGGGTCTGCACGCGGTGGCTGGCCAGCTGGCCGCCCGCCGTGCAGACGCTGACGCCCTGGACGCTGACGCCGGCGACCGTCTCGGCGCGCTCCACGGCTTGGGCGATGGCCTGGGCGGCCTCGTCCAGATTGACGATCGCCCCGCCGCGCACGCCGCGCGATTGCACATAGCCGACCCCGGCGGTCGTCAGGGTGCGGTTGTCGCGGTGGACGCCGTCCGCCTTCATGATGAAGCACGTGACTTTCGACGCCCCCAGGTCCACGGCCGCGACCGCGGGCTGACGCACGAGCGTCGCCTTCAGGCCGTCACGGGCCTGTCTCCGGTCCTCAAGTCGCGACATGGTCAGGGTCACCTCAGTCCATCGTTTCTGTTCTTACGCCCCGTTGGCCACGGGCTGCCCGGGCAGCACGGTGTCACGGGGCCGGATCGCCACCATCTCGGGATCGCGCAGGTCGATGCGCGCGAAGCCGAGATCGAGGATGCGTTGCCGCTGGTCCAGTTGATCCAATTGAATCAACGCGGATTCTTCGTCAATGGCCGGCAGCTGGATCAGCGAACCGTCCTTCAGTCTCAGGTCCCATCGGCGGTCGTCGACGCGCACCAGCGCTTCGAGACGATCGCGCAAGCGCGGCCGGGCGTTGACCGCCGGCAGGATGTTCCCCGCGGCCTGGTCGGCGCCCTGCCCCACCACCAGCGGCAGGTGCGGGAAGCGCGCGGCGTCGGCCTCGCGGATGATGCGGCCCTCGGCGTCGATCACCTTCAGGCGCCCCGAGTGCTGCCACACGGCCAGGGCCGGGCGCTCCTCGACGGCGATCATCACGGTGTCGGGCAGCAGGCGGACCACCTTGGCCGACTTCACCCAACCCACGCCTTCGACGCGGGACTTCAGATCGACTAGGTCCATGCCCAGCGTCGGCTGGTCCTGGTAGAGGCCGCTGGCCTTCAGGATGTCGGCCTGAGCGGTGGCCGAGGCGCCGGTCACGTGCACGGCCTTCAGCTTGAAGCCCAGGTTGGCGAACTCGCCGTCGACGCCGTGCACCATCGCCTGGCCCAGACGCTCGGCGCGGTGACCGGTGGCTAGGGTGACGACCAGGGCGAGCGCCAGCGCGCCGCCGGCGACGCCCAGGGCCAGGGTCGGCGACACGCCGACACCGCCGCGCGCGGCATGCAGCTTTCCCGCCGGCTGTTGTTGAGCCGGTCGAGCCTTGTTCGGACTTGCGGGCGCTTCGGCCCGGGGGCGCGCTGGCTTGCGCGGTCCCCCCCGCACTGCCGCGGGCATAAGCGTCCTCCACCATCAGACACTAGAAAAACGGAACCCTTGGGAGCCTCTCCCGGTCCGACCGTCGTTCGACGACGGAAGCCGGTTCGGGCGAAGCGCCTACGGAGGCGTAGAAAGGCCCGAAGGTCGTTAATGCCGTCATAACGAAGAGGCCGCCGCGTTACGGCTCGGCAACCAAGACGCGCACCATTCTGGGACAGGCGTTAACGCCTTATCGCCTTGCGCCATCAGGGTTTACGGCGCGTTTTCCCTGCCGGGGCGGGGCTTTGGGGCGCGATGATGCGGCGCCGCAAATCTGTGGATGAGCACATAAAGTATGAACGGCCGCGCTTTGCGGCGTTTTGACTCACCCGAGGGTCGCGGCGACGCGCCGCACGCGCGGGGAGTGTTTCCTGAAAGCGCCCTGCGTGAAGCGCCTTGAGAGTCAGCGCGTGGTCCTCGTCCTTCGACAGGCTCAGGATGAGGACCAGATTGCGGGCCGTGCAGTAGAGAACCTCACCCTGAGCCTGTCGAAGGGCGAGGTTCTCGAAGGCCTCAGTGCCCCGGCTGAGCCGGCGCAGCCGCGCCCAGGGCGCGGAAGTCGATGTCGCTGTCAGCCACCAGATAGATGAAGCTCGTCCAGGCGGCGACGTTCTGGGCCAGCTGGATCGGGTCCACCTTGTCCAGGGTGTCGTCGGCGGTGTGGTGGTAGTCGAAGTAGCGGCTGGCGTCCTGGTTCAGGTTCACCACCGGCACGCCCGCGCCCTCGATCCCGCCGATGTCCGCGCCGCCGTGAGCGGCCGGGTTGCGGTCGAAATAGATCTTCAGCGGGCTGAGCGTCTGGATCGCCGCCTTCATGGCCGGATGGCCTTCCGAGCCCTTGGGCAGCTGCAGGCTGTAGATGCGGTCCGCGCCGGTATCGCTCTCGCCGGCCAGGACCAGCTTCTCCAGGTTGGTCTTGTTGGCGGCCAGGAAGGCGTCGGACGAACCGCCGCTCTCTTCCGAGCCCCACATCACCACGCGGATGGTGCGCTTGGGGTGCTTGGGCAGCTCGCCGATCAGCTTGGCGGCGGCCGTGGTGATGGCGATGCCGGCCGCGTCGTCGAAGGCGCCGGTGCCGACGTCCCAGCTGTCGAGGTGGCCGCCGATGACGATCACCTCGTCGGGCTTTTCCGAGCCCTTGATGTCGGCCGAGATGTTCCAGGCCACGTCGCCGGCGTCGAGGCTGGAGGCCAGCTTCAGCTTGATGCGCAGCGGCCCCTTCTTGGCCAGGCGTTCCAGCTGCTCGGCCTCGGGCACGCCCAGGGCGGCGGCGGGGATGGTGACGACGTCGGCGCCGTTGGTGGTCACGCCCGTGTGCGGCACGGTCGAGCTGGAGGTCGAGACCGAGCGGATCAGCAGGGCCACGGCCCCGCGCTTGGCGGCCTCGACCGGACCGGCGCGGCGCGAGATGCCGGCGATCCCATAGCCGGCGCCGTCCTGGGCGCGGACCATCGGCTGGGTGATGACGACGATCTTGCCCTTGAGGGCGCTGGCCGGCGCCGCGACCATCTCGGCATAGGTCGCAAACAGCGCCACCTCGGCCTCGATGCCTTCGGCCGGCGTCGGGATCGTGCGGCCCAGACCCACGATCGACAACTTCATCGGATAGGGCGCGACCAGTTCGGCGCTCTCTTCGCCGCGCGTCCACGACGGCTTGGCGAACTGGTCGACCTTGATGTTGGTGAAGCCCAGCGCCTTGAACCTGGCCACGCCCCAGTCCTTGGCGCGCTCCATCCCCGGCGAGCCGACGAGACGCGGGCCGATGTTGGTGGTCAGGTCCTCGGTGATGTCCCAGGCCAGGCGATCGTTCAGGGCCTTGTCGCGCAGCGCCTCGGCGGTCTTGACGTCCTGGGCGTGTGCGACGCCTGCGAGCAGGGCGGAAGCGGCGACGGCGGTCAGCAGGCTGCGGATCATGAGCAGGATTCTCCCCTAAGGCGTGCTTGTCATAGCATCGCTCTTCCGGTGGAGAACCCCGCCCTGCACCCACTTTTGTCAGCAGCCGTCAGCCAGGGCGAAAATCGCCCTGTCAGGGACGAGGCGCCGCGCCAAACAGCTTGTCGGCGAAGAGATCCAGCGCCTTCTGCGACAAGTCGGTGTTGTTGAGGATCACGACGGTGTCGCCGGTGTCGAGCCTGTGGCCCAGCACCGAACGGTAGCCGGCCGTGCGCCCGGTCTCCCAGCCCGCCAGCTTGACCTCGCCGTCGATGGTCAGGCTCCGCACCCGCCCGCCCTGCGCATAGTCCTGCTCGGGCACGAGGATCGTGGTCAGGGCCTTGCGCGAGGCGTCGCTCAGGAACGGCGTGTCGAAGACGACGTGCGCCGCGACCAGCAGGTCGTCGACCGTGCTGAAATAGCC
The DNA here is from genome assembly GCA_966252285.1 of uncultured Caulobacter sp. Classification (GTDB taxonomy): domain Bacteria; phylum Pseudomonadota; class Alphaproteobacteria; order Caulobacterales; family Caulobacteraceae; genus Caulobacter. Next base: position 43,817 of record CBINOL010000020.1, on the reverse strand, counting down.
GCCTCCCGCCGCCATCACCGCCAGCCGAACGTTCTCCCGCCGCGCCAGGGGCGGCCCTGCATAATAGGAAGCGGCCACGCCCGCGTCGGCGTCGATGCGGCCCGCGCGGGTATGGCTCATCTTCAGCGGCCCGGTGACCAGTTCCTCGACCACCGCCTGGAATGGCCTGCCCGTCGCCGCCTCGACGATGGCCGTGACCACGAACCAGTTGGTCAGGGCGTAGTCGAACTTGCTTCCCGGCGAAAACAGCGGGTCGCCCTGGCAGAACAGGCTCACCGCCTGCGCCGCCGTCACCTCGCGCTTCAACACCTCCGGATCGGCCTTCAGGGCCGGGGAAAAGCCGTTGGGAATGCCGCTGGTGTTGGACAGGAGGTGCGCCAGAGTTACCGTCTTGCCGGTGTCGGCCCGCTGCTCCGGCAGCCAGGTGGCGATCGGCGCATCGAGGAAGAGCTTGCCCTGCTCCACCAGGCGCAGCACCGCGATGGTCGTCAGCCACTTCGAGATCGAGGCGATCGCGTAGACCGTGTCGCGGGTGGCCGGCTTGCCCGCCTCGATGTCGGCCATGCCGAAGGCGCGGACGTAGGACGCCCTGCCCTTGCGCCCGATCATCACCACGCCCTGGAACTTCTGCTCGGCGACGAAGGCGTCGACCGCGGGATTGTCGGCGCCCAGCTTGGCCGGCGCGGCCAGGGACAGGCCGGGCGCCGCGCACAACGCTCCGGCGGCGGCGAACAGGCCGCGACGATCGATCATCGGAAAACTCCCCACACACCGCCGCCCCCAGCGATGGCCGCGACCCTGGCGCAGCGCGGCGCCCAAGTCCCGTTAAGCTTTGGCAATGAGCGAACATTGGCATTCGACGAGAAGCGCTCTAGGTCTGGAGGGGACTTCAGGAGACCCCGATGCCCAAGCCGACGGTCGAACCGGCCGCCGACATCCCGCTCGACGCCAAGCTGCGGCCGACCCAGGCCCGCGCCCAGGACACCTACGAGGTGGTTCTGGCCACCGCCGGCGAACTGCTGATCGAGTCCGGCTTCGAGCAACTGACCACCAACGCCATCTGCAAGCGCGCGGGCCTCACCCCGCCGGCCCTCTATCGCTACTTCCCCAACAAGTACGCGATCCTGAAAGAGCTCGGCGACCGGCTGATGCGGCTGCAGGACGAGGCCGTGTTCGCCTGGATGGAGGCCGGCGGCCTGGAGGGCGAGACCGCCAGCGAGCGCGTGGCCAAGACCGCCGCCCTGCTGACCGACGTCATCGACATGACCCGCCGCTTTCCCGGCGGCGCGGCCATCGGCCGGGCGCTACGCGCCGTACCGATGCTGCAGCAGCTGCGCTTCGCCTCGCGCGACATGGTCGCCGGCCAGTTCGGCGAGGTGCTGGCCGCGCGCTTTCCCTCGGTCTCGCCACTTCGGATCCGCACCGCCACCCGCATGATGGTCGAACTGACCTACGCCGCCACCGAGATGGCGGTGGAGGAGCCGGGGCAGGACGCGGCAGCGCTGGCCCAGGAGATCGGGCGCTTGTTCGACTGCTATTTCGAGACGTTCGACGCGGTGCTTTAGCTCCTCCCCCGCTTGCGGGGGAGGGGGACGGCGGAGCGGTGGAGGGGGCGAGACTGGGCGCCGCGCTCTGTCACTCGCCCCTCCGTCACGCCGCGTATCCGCAGCGCGCCACCTCCCCCGCTTCGCGAGGGAGGAGTAGGCTTGCAATAACGATAGTTTTTACTATCGTCAGTCCATCGCAGCGGGGGAACGCCGATGGAGGGCTGGAAGAACTGGTCGGGCAGCGTCACAGCGACGCCCAGCAGGATAGCCCGGCCGCGCACGCTCGACGAACTATCGGGACTGGTGCGCGACGCCGACAAGGTCCGCGTCGTCGGGGCCGGCCACTCGTTCATGCCGCTGTGCGAGACCAGCGGCCTGCTGCTCGACCTGTCGGAACTGGAAGGCGCCGTCGAGATCGCGCCCGACCGCAAGACCGTCTGGGCCCCCGCCGGCTGGAGCCTCAAGCGCCTGACCGCCGCCCTGTGGGCGCAAGGCCTGTCGCTGATCAATCAGGGCGACATCAATCCGCAGTCGCTGGCCGGGGCCACGGCCACCGGCACCCACGGCACGGGGGCGGAACTGGGCAGCCTGTCGACCCAGGCCTGCGGCTTTCGGCTGATGACCGCCGACGGCCGCCTCGTCGAGTGCGGCCCCGACCTGGAGCCCGAACTCTACCAGGCCCAGCGCGTGTCGCTTGGCCTGCTGGGCGTGGCCGTCGCCATCCGCATCAACGTCGTCCCGGCCTACCATCTCGAGGAACGGGTCAGCCGAATGCCACTCGCCGAGGTCGCCGAGCGCCTCGATGACCTGGCGACCGCCACTCGCCACATGGAGTTCTGGGTCTTTCCCTACAGCGACGACGTCATCTTCAAGACCCTGCACCCCGTCGGGCCCGAGGCCGCCGACCAGACGCTGGGCAAGAGCGGCGAAGGCGACGAGGACACCTTCCGCACGATCTGCGACCTGTGCGCCGCCCTGCCCGTCCTGACCGCGCCCCTGCAGAAGCTTATGATGAAGGTCGCCGGCAAGCCCGCCCGCCGCGCCGGCCCGGCCCATGAGGTCTTCCCCTCCGAGCGGAATGTCCGCTTCGAGGAGATGGAGTACGAGATGCCGCGCGCCGCCGGCCTGCCCACCCTCAAGGCGGCCATGGCCCACATCCGCAAGCGCCGCCTGCCGATCACCTTCCCGTTCGAGTTCCGCCTGGTGGCCGGCGACGACATCTGGATGAGCCCGTTCAACATCGGCGCGGGCGCCTCGATCTCGTTCCACCAGTACGCCAAGATGCCCTGGCGACCGGCCTTCGCCGAGATGGAGGCCGTGCTGGCCGACAGCGGCGGTCGACCGCACTGGGCCAAGCGCCATAGCCTGACCCCGGCCGACGTCCACCGCCTCTATCCCCGCGCCGGCGACTTCCTGCGGGTGCGCAAGGCCTGGGACCCGACCGGCAAGTTCGCCAACGCCCACCTGACCCAGCTGTTCGGGATCTGACCCATGAGCGACATCGCCCTGCATGCCGGCCTCGTCGGCCAACAAGATTCGCGCGAGCAACTGAACACCCCTGTCCTGGTCGTCGATCGCGTCGCCCTCAGCGCCAATATCGCGACCATGGCCGCCTTCGCCGCGGGCAAGGGCCTGAAGCTTCGCCCCCACGCCAAGACCCACAAGAGCGCCGACATCGCGCGCCTGCAGCTGGAAGCCGGCGCCGTGGGCCTGTGCTGCGCCAAGATCGGCGAGGCCGAGGCGCTGGCGGCGGAGGGCGTCGCAAGCGGCCTGCTGATCACCTCGCCCGTGGTCTCCGCCCCGGCGATCGCCCGGCTGGTCGCGCTGAACCTAGCGGCCGAGGGTCTGAAGGCCGTCGTCGACCACCCTGACAACGTCGCCGCCCTGGGCGCGGCGGCGAGCGCGAGCGGCAAGCCGCTGGAAGTGCTGATCGATCTCGACCCCGGAATCCACCGCACGGGCGTGGCCTCGCCCCAAGCCGCCGTCGCTCTGTTCGAGGCGATCAAGGATCAGGCCGGGCTCAGCTACGCCGGCCTGCAATGCTATTGCGGCGTCCAGCAGCACATCGAGGCCTTCGACGTCCGCAAGACGGCCCTGGAAGACCGCGGGGCCTATATCCGCGAGGTGATCGACGCCCTGGCCGCCGCCGGCGGCGCTCCGGCCATCATCAGCGGCTCGGGCACCGGCTCGCACCGCATCGACGCGGAACTCGGCCTGTTCACGGAACTGCAGGTCGGCTCCTACGTCTTCATGGACGACCAGTACCTGGCCTGCGACCTGACGGGCGAGGGCTCTGACGCCAGTCCCTACCGGCGCTCGCTGTTCATCGACGCCCGCGTGGTCAGCGCCAACAGCCCCGGCATGGTCACGGTCGACGCCGGCTTCAAGGCGATGTCGACCGACGCCGATCCGCCGCAGGTCGTGGCCGGCGCGCCGGAAGGCTCGCGCTACTTCTTTATGGGCGACGAGCATGGGGCGCTGGTCCCGTCATCGGGCTCGCCCCCGCCGCTCGGCGCCCGCGTCACCCTGGCCGCCCCGCACTGCGACCCTACCGTGAACCTCTACGACGCCTATCACGTGGTCGAGGGCGACACCTTGGTGGCCATCTGGCCGGTCACCGCGCGGGGACGGTCGCGGTAGGATCCGCCCCAACCTCCCGTCATTCCCGACCTTGTGGCGGGAACCCCTGGTTCCGTTCGCACGTGTAGTTCAAGCGGCGCGCCAGCGCGCCGCCCCATCCGCACCTGCGGCTGACAGAGAGGTGAAAGTCTAGCTTCTGCAGACGCGCCCAGCCCAACGGTCCCGATCCACCCCCATGATTAACAGCCACAGACACATAGCGCCCTCGCCAGCCAGGATCAGGGCGAAGCAGACCGGGCTGGCGGCGCCTGAAAACGCCGGGGCGAAGAGGTTGGACAGGGTCAGGGCCAGATAGGCGCCGCCGGCGGCCTGCATCAGCAGCCCTACGCCCATGGGCAGATAGCCCGAGCGGAAGACGAGAGCGCCGCTGGCCAGGCAGGTCATGCCGAAGAACACCAGGGCGACATTGAAGGCCATGTCGTGCCCAACCAGGGCGATGGCGGCCAGGGCATGAGCGCTGGCTCCGCCATCTGTAGCCAGCGGCAGGACCATCAGCTCGAACACCTTGCTGACCGCCTCGACCGCCAAGGAGACGGCGTTGAGCAGCAGGAACAGCAGGGCCAGGTTGCGGCCCGCCCGCCGCAGCAGCAGATATTCCAGCCACAGCTGCACGACGGCGATCAGCACCACCGCGAGATTGGCCGCCGTGCCCAGCCGCCAAAGGTCCGGCGCGGCGACCAGGCGGGCGACGGTGGCCGCCGCATCGCCAGGAACCACCAGGGCGTTGCGCAGATAGCCTTCGGAAAAGCCGCCCAGCAGGATGACCAGCAGGTACAGGAAGCCGACCGCCCGGGCATGGAGCTGCGGGCGCTCGTCGAGACGAGACGTCATGGTGTGTCTTTCGGGAGGGATTGAGGACGGCGCTTAGCGCCAGCGGTCGCCAGGACCGGAGAAGAAGGTCGCGGCCACGCGCCGCCAGGGGATCACCGGAAGAAACACCACCACCAGCAGGCAGGCGAAGGTGGTTTCCAGGGCCGCTTTGTCCATTGCGCCGCTGGCCCACTTCGGGGCGGCCACAACGGAGAGCCAGATCGCCTTCCAGGCCAGTTCGAACAGCAGCAGCGGCAGCATCCGCACCGGGTGGCGCAGGCCCAGCAGCGCCAGCAGCGACAGCGCCCCCAGCATGCACTGGACGACGCCCTCCATCAGCTCCCAGCCGGCGTGGCGCAGGATGATGCCTGGCCAGACCTGGATCCCCAGGCCGACGATCAGCAGCAGATAGGCGCAGCGCAGGGCGTTGAGCCGCCAGGCGGGCAGCTCGCCTCCCCTGCCCTGGATCGACGGAGCGAGGGCGACCATCACTCGACGTCCTTGAGGATCTTCTCGACCGCGGCCAGGCGGGCCTTGATCTCGTCAAGGCTGTCGAGCACCGCCTGTTGGGCCACGCCGCTCTGCTGGGCGGCTTTCGCCTGGGCCTGAGCCTGGGCGACCCGCGACCAGTAGCGCATGCCGAAGATGATCAGCACGGTCGCCAGCGGTAGGCCGATGGTCATCAGATAGATGTTCGCTTGCATGCAAGCCCCCTTACTTTTCAGGTTTGTCGGACAGCGTCTCGGCGGCGGCCGCGACGGTCTCGGGCGTGAGTTCGAGGCGGAAGTCGACGACCTCGAAATAGTTCAAGGCCTTGCCGTCGCCCGACAGCTCCAGTTGGCTGGCCACCAGCCCGGCCTCTTCCAGCTTGTTCAGATGCAGGTGCAGCAGCGGCCGGCTGATGCCGATCTCGCGCGCCAGCTGGCTGACATAGTTGCGCCCGCCCCGCTTCAGCACCGCGAGGATGCGGAGCCGATGCGGATTGTCGAGCGCCGCCAGGATCGCCGCCAACGCGTCGCCTGAGATCATCTGGAAAGTCCGTTTTTCATGTGTCAGATATTTCTGACACATGAAAAAGAGTCAAGCGATAGTGCACGCGGAAGCGACGCCGGTGCGCCTAGCGGGCCGAAGGTCCTCTTGCCGGAAAGATGTCAGCGGCAGCAACTGGCGCGAGCTAGCTGCTCGGTGCGACCAAGGCAAACGTCCGCTAGCCCCCTTAGCGGACACTCACGGCGGCGGCTTACTGGGCTGTGTCGGTAGCGGTGGAGGTCCCCGGTTCCAGGGCGGGAATGACGGGAAGAAGGACGGTCAGAAAAACCGCTTTGGCGTCGGGCGCGTTGAAGACTATCCATGGCGTCCGTTCTGGATCGTCCGCCCGCATGACCACCGCCGCCCTCTCCGCCGCTCCCGCCAAGAAGCCCCGCCGCAACCGGCGTCGGCGCTCGGCGCGCTGGGCGCGCGCGGGCCTGCTGGTGCTGGCGGTCGGCGTGTCGGGCGTGGTGATCGGCCAGACCACCTTGCGCATGCTCGACACCCACAACGCCTCCAAGGTCGCCGCCGCCGCGCCGCTGGCCATGGACAATCCGCGCTTCACCGGCGCCATGCGCGACGGCCGCGCCTTCCTGATCACCGCCCGCCGCGCCGAGCGCGACGCGGCCGATCCCAACAAGGTCAAGTTGGTCGAACCGACCCTGGTGCGCGGCTACGGCGCGCCCGACGCCAGCAAGGTGACCTCCAAGGACGGGATCTACCAGGAAGCCCAGAACATCCTGGTGCTGACGCAGGACGTGAAGATCGACAACGGCCAGGGCTACCAGTTCGCCTCGCAGGAAGCCCGCATCGACACCAAGACCGGCGAGGTCGTCGGCGGCGCGCCGGTCTCCGGCGCCGGCCCGCGCGGCAATGTCAGCGCCGACAGCTACAGCGTCAGCGACAAGGGCGATCGCGTGGTCTTCAAGGGCCGCGTCCGCACCCGCGTCCAGCCCACCAACTAGGCGTCCCTCGACCGATGACCGGCCTCGGCCTCCTGGACCAGCAGCGCAGCCGCGCCACGCGCGTGTGCTTTCTCTACATCGCCCAGCCGCACCAGGTCTGGCACAGCCTGTCGATCGCCGTGGCCATGGCCCGCGCCTGGCCCGAAATCCGCGTCGAGATCGCCGCCACGTCGGCGGGCCACCTAGACTACATCCAGGGCATGCTCGACGGCCTGGGCGGGGCGCCGATCACCCTGCGCCTGCTGCCGCCGGCCTGGCTGCGCCGCCTGTCCAAGAGCGCGCCGCCGCCAAAGGCCCTGATGCTGGCCCTCAACGCCGGCCGGCTGGCGGCCTATGACGCCGTCGTCACGCCCGAGCGCACCACCGCCCTGCTGCGCAAGCTGGGCGTGCGCCGCACCGCCCTCGTCTACACCCAGCACGGGGCCGGCGATCGCGGCGGGCCGTTCGAGCCCCGCCTGCGGGTCTTCGACCTGGTGATGGCCGCCGGTCCCAAGCAGCGCGACCGGATGATCGACGAGGGCTGGGTCCGCCCCGAGGCCTGCGCCATGGTCGGCTATCCGAAGTTCGACCTGGTCGACGCCCTGCCGCCCAGCGCCACCCCGGCCTTCGCCAAGACCCTGCCGACGGTGGTCTACAACCCGCACTTCCACGAGACCCTCGGTTCGTGGAGCGCCTTTGGCCTGTCGATCCTCAAGCAGTTCGCCGCCGACGAGCGGTTCAACCTGATCTTCGCCCCGCACGTGCGGCTGTTCGAGACCGCCTCGGAGGCCGACCGACGCGCCGTCGCCGCCTTCGAAGGCCACCCGCGCATCCATCTCGACCTGGGCGGTCCCGCCGCCTTCGACATGACCTACACCCGTTCGGCCGACCTCTATCTCGGCGACGTCTCGAGCCAGGTCTACGAGTTCCTGCGCACGCCCAAGCCCTGCCTGTTCCTCAATCCCAGCCACGCCGACTGGAAGGGCGACGAGAGCTTCCATCACTGGCTGTACGGCCCGGTGCTCGAAACGGCCGACGGCGTCTGCGACGCGGTCGCCGCCGCCATTGCCGGCCACGGCGACTTCCTCGACGCCCAGAAGGTCGGGGTCGCCGAGACCTTCGACCTGACCGCCGTCCCCTCGTCGCAGCGCGCCGCCCGCGCCATCGTCGACCGCCTGGCCGTCCTCGACCGATGAACGCGGCGCCCGAGGATGCGGCCCCGAAGGACGCCGCCAAGGTCAATCCCCTGGCCAGGATGCTGGCCAATGTCGGCGCCCTGCTGAGCGGACGCGGGCTGAACGCCATCGTCGGCCTGGCCTATATCGCGGTCACCACCCGCAGCCTCGGGATCGAGGTCTTCGGCTTTCTCACCCTGATCAACGCCTTCGCCCAGGCGCTGGGCGAGATGGCCAAGTTCCAGTCCTGGCAGACCGTCGTGCAGTACGGCGCCAAGCCGCTGATGGACGGTGACCGCAAGACCTTCCAGCAGGTCATGCGCTTCGCCCTGGTGCTGGACGGCATCGGCGCGGTGGTCGGCGTCGCCATCGGCGTGGGCGGCAGCCTGCTGTTCAGCCACTACATGGGCTGGCCCGACGAACTGGCGCCGGAGGCCGCGCTCTACTGCCTGTCGATCGGCGTCATGACCTCGGCCACGGGCGTGGGCCTGCTGCGCCTGTTCGACCGGTTCCGGATGCTGGCGGCCGAGCAGGTGGTCTCGTCCATCGTGCGCCTGATCGGCTGCGCGATCGCCGCGGCGACGGATGCGCCGATCGAGATGTTCCTGCTGGCCTGGGCGGCCGGCACCATCGCCTCGTTCCTCTACGTCGCCATCATCGCCGTCTGGAGCCTGCTGCAGCGCGGCCTGCTGGACGGCTTCAGCCTCTTTGGCCCCCTCGGCGCCGGCCTGCCGGGCGTCTGGCGCTTCGCATGGGCGACCAATTTCAGCAGCACCATCGAGGTCGGCTTCACCCACGTCCTGACCCTGGCCATCGGCGCCCTGGTCGGGCCGGCGCCCGCCGCCATGTGGCGCGTCGGCCGGCAGGTGGCCGACGGCATGGCCAAGCCGGCCCGCCTGATGCTGCCGGCCCTGCATCCCGAATTCGCCCGCCTGCGCGCCCAGAAGGACGATGCGGCCATGCTGCGCCTGGCCCGTCAGATCGCCCTGATCGGCGGCGGCGTCGCCGGGGTGCTGCTGCTGGTCTGCCTGCTGGCCGGTCCCTGGCTGCTGACCGTGATCATGGGCGCCGAATACGCCTCGGCCGCCGGTATCATGAGCTGGCAGGTCGCCGCCGCCGCGATCAGCATCATGGCCCTGCCGATCGAGCCGATGCTGGTCTCGATGCACGCGGCCGGCGCGGCCCTGCGCGTGCGCATCGTCGTCATCGCCATCTACTTCGCCGCCCTCGTGCCGCTGCTGCAGATCTTCGACCTGACCGGCGCCGGCGCGGCCCTGGTCCTGGCCTCGACCTGCATGGCGATCGGCATGTTCATCACCCTCCGGTCGCGTCTCGCTGCGGAAGCCGCCGCAGAGCGCGAGGACAAAAGCGCCGTCATGCTTGAACAGACTTGCGCGGAACCCCTGAACGAGCGCAAAGGCGATCCGCAATGAATACGCCCACCGCTTCCGGCAGGACCGTCCGTCTCGCCGACTTCCCGACCCTGACCGCCGCCCTGGATTTCGCCGCGACCGGCGAGACCGGGATCAACCTGCATTCGCTGCGCGGCGAACTGGTCGAGGCCCTCAGCTACGCCGCCCTGCGCGAGCAGGCCCAGGGCCTGGCCCGCCGCCTGCTGGCCGCCGGCTCCAAGGTGGGCGACAGCGTCGCCCTGATCGCCGAGACTGACGGCGACTTCGTGCGCGCCTTCTTCGCCTGCCAGTACGCCGGCCTGGTCCCCGCGCCCCTGCCCCTGCCCGCGCCGCTGGGCGGCCGCGAGGCGTATATCGAGCAGATCGGCCGCATGTGCGCCTCGGCCCACGCCCGGATCCTGATCGGTCCGGCCGGCATGACCGAATGGCTCAAGCAGATTGGCGACGCCGCCGGCCTCGACTTCGCCGCTCCACTGTCGGAGCTGCCCGAAAACGCCGGCGCGGCCCTGCCCGAAATCACGCCCGAGCATCCCTGCTATCTGCAGTTCTCGTCGGGCAGCACCCGCTTCCCGACCGGCGTGCTGGTGACCCACAAGGCCCTGATGGCCAACGCCGTGGCCATCACCCGCGACGGCCTGCAGGTGAAGCCGGAAGACCGCGCCGTCTCGTGGCTGCCGCTCTATCACGACATGGGACTGATCGGCTTCCTGCTGAGCCCGCTGACCAGCCAGATGAGCGTCGACCTGCTGCCCACCGGCGCCTTCGTGCGCCGGCCGCTGCTGTGGCTCGACCTGATCAGCCGCAACGGCGGCACGATCGCCTACAGCCCGACCTTCGGCTACGAGCTGTGCGCCCGCCGCGCCGAGGCCGCCTCGATCGACCATCTGGACCTGTCGCGCTGGCGCAGCGCCGGCCTGGGCGGCGACATGATCCGCACGGCTCCCGTCGAGGCGTTCGCAGAGCGCTTCGCCGCCGTCGGCTTCTCGGAAAAGGCCTATGTGGCCAGCTACGGCATGGCCGAGGCGACCCTGGCCCTGTCGATGGCCCCGCTGGGCGAGGGCCTGAAGCTGGAAGTCCTCGACATCGAGCGCCTCGAGCGCGACGATCTGGCCGTCACGGTCGGCGCCGACACCCCGCGCGCCCGGGCCTTCGCCCGTTGCGGCCCGGCCCTGCCCCACCACCAGCTGGAAGTGCGCGACGCCGACGGCAAGCCGGTGGCCGAGCGCCAGGTCGGTCGCATCTTCGCCAAGGGCCCCAGCCTGATGGGCGGCTATTTCGAACAGCCGGAAGAAACCGCCCGCGTGCTCGACGCCGAAGGCTGGCTCGACACCGGCGACCTCGGCTTCCTGGTCGAGGGCGAGATCGTCATCACCGGCCGCGCCAAGGACCTGATCATCCTCAACGGCCGCAACATCTGGCCGCAGGACCTGGAATGGACCGCCGAGCGCGAGGTCCCCGGCCTGCGCAGCGGCGACGTGGCCGCCTTCTCCGTCCCCGGCGACGCCGCGGAAGAAGAGATCGTCACCATCCTGGTCCAGGCCCGCGGCGGCGACGCCGACAGCCGCGCGGCCCTGGTCGAGACCGTGGCCGGCGTGCTGCGCTCGCGTCATGGCGTCGAGACCCAGGTGAAACTGGTCGGCGCCCACGCCCTGCCTCAGACCTCGTCGGGCAAGCTCAGCCGCTCCAAGGCCAAGGCCGCCTACCTGTCCGGCGCCTACGAGCGGGCCTGAGGTGCCCGAGGCGGACATGCAGGGCCCGGGACCCAGCGTCGTCGCCGTCACCGGCGCGACCGGTTTCCTGGGCCAGCATCTCGTCCGCGAGATCGCCGAGCGGGGCCTGGTTCCCCGCATCCTGTCGCGCCGTGACCCGGTCTCGCCGTTCTGGCGCGGGATCGAGCCGCAGGTCGTGCTTGGCGACCTCGCCCGGCCCGAGGCGCTGGCCCGCCTGTGCGACGGCGCCGACGTGGTCATCCACCTGGCCGGCCTTATCAAGGCCGCCGACCGCCCCGCGTTCGACAAGATCAATGTCGACGGCGCGCGGGCCGCGGCCGAAGCGGCGACCACCGCCAGCGCCCGTTTCGTGCTGGTCTCCAGCCTGGCCGCCCGCGAACCCCAGCTTTCAGACTACGCCGCCAGCAAGCGCGCCGGCGAGGAAGCCGTACTGGCGGTCGCGCCGGCGGCTCTGATCATCCGCCCGCCGGCCATCTACGGTCCCGGCGACCGCGAGACCGTCGGCCTGTTCGCCGCCGCGCAAGCCAGCCGCGTGCTGCCGGTGCTCTCGCCCGCCTCGCGCGTGGCGATGATCGAGGTGCGGAACGCCGCCGCCCAGATCCTCGACCTGGTCGCGAACGGTCGCACGGGCCTGGCCTCGATCTGCGACGCCCGGCCCGACGGCTACGCCTGGAGCGAGATCATGACCGCCGCCGCGACGGCTGTCGGCGCCCGGCCGCCCCGCCTGCTGCGCGTGCCCGAAGGCCTGATCCGCCTCGCCGGAAGCATCGCCGATGTGGCGAGTAGATTTTCAAGACAACCGTCGGTGTTCGGATCGGGCAAGGCGCGCGAACTGTCGCACCAGGATTGGGCGTTTTTGGCCGATCGGTCCCTTGCGTCGTCGCCGAGTCGTCACGATGTTGCCCGCGGCTTCGGCGAAACCGTCGACTGGTATCGGTCGGCTGGGTGGTTGTCGAAAAAATACAGCGACTAGTTCAATTGTGGCAGATATCTGACAGAGACACTGTTACGGTGCGGTCACAGTGCTTTGACGGGGGCGTCTGGCGTTTGGCATGGATACAGTGACAGATCTGAGTTTGCGTGAGATCGGGCTGGCGACGAGCAAGGTGCTCGGCCGCACGGTCGAGGTGACGAACGAAACCCACATCGGCCGCGACCTGGCCGTGGATTCCCTCGCCCTGATGAACATCGTGATGGAGCTCGAAGACGCCTTCGACATCTCCATCCCGCTCGATCGCCTCGCCGCGGTGGAAACCGCCGGCGACCTCTCCAAACTGATCAACGATCTCCGAACCAAGGCTTGACCGATGGGTCTGTTCGACAAGCACCTGGCCTATCGCGACGCGTACAAGGCCATCCAGCAAGCGGGCGCCGACCCGTTCACCGTCCGCTTCGACGCCGTGGTCTCGCCGACCGAGGGCGTCGTCGACGGTCGTCCCACGATCCTGCTGGGCACCAACAACTATCTGGGCCTGACCTTTGACGAGAAGGCGATCGCCGCCTCGGTCAAGGCCGTCCAGGAACGCGGCACCGGGACCACCGGTTCCCGCATCGCCAACGGCAGCTTCGAGGCCCACGTGGCTCTGGAGACAGCGCTGGCCAAGTTCTATGGCCGCAAGCACGCCATGGTGTTCACCACCGGCTACCAGGCCAATCTCGGCGTGCTGTCGACCCTGGTCGGCCGCGGCGACCACCTGATCCTCGACGCCGACAGCCACGCCTCGATCTACGACGGCTCGCGCCTGGGCCACGCCGAGGTCATCCGCTTCCGCCACAACGACCCTGAAGACCTGGCCAAGCGCCTGCGTCGCCTCAAGGACGTGCCCGGCGAGCGCCTGATCGTCGTCGAAGGCATCTATTCGATGATCGGCGACACCGCGCCGCTCAAGGAAATCGCCGCCGTGAAGCGCGAGATGGGCGGCTACCTGCTGGTCGACGAAGCCCACTCGATGGGCGTGCTCGGCGCCACGGGCCGGGGCCTGGCCGAGGCCGCGGGCGTGGAAGACGACGTCGACTTCATCGTCGGCACCTTCTCCAAGAGCCTGGGCGCCATCGGCGGCTTCTGCGTGTCGAACCTCGACGACTTCGACGTCATGCGCGTGATCTGCCGTCCGTACATGTTCACCGCCTCGCTGCCGCCGGCCGTGGTCGCCTCGACCCTGGTGGCGCTGGAGCAGATGATCGCCAAGCCGCAGCTGCGCGAGCAGCTCAACAGCAACGCCTGCCGCCTGTACGACGGCCTGACCGCCCTGGGCTTCATCACCGGTCCGGCCGCCAGCCCGATCGTCGCGGCCACCATGCCCGACGTCGAGCGCGCCATCGCCATGTGGAACGGCCTGCTGCAGTCGGGCGTCTACCTCAACCTCGCCCTGCCGCCGGCCACGCCCGACAGCCGCCCGCTGCTGCGCGCCAGCATCAGCGCCGCCCACACCCACGAGCAGATCGACCAGGTCCTCAAGGTGTTCGCCGAAGTCGGCACGGCGCTCGGCGTCATCGACGGCCAGCAGCGCGCCTTCGCTTAAGACGCGGCGCACCGCTGAAAAGACGAAGCCCCGGCCGCGAAGTCCGGGGCTTTTTCTTTGGCGCAAAGAGACTGGACAGGCGCGCGTAGCGGCAGCTTCACTGTCACTGCAATTGCAACGAGATCACTGTGCGCGCCTGTCTCAGCCACCGCTTCGCCATTGCCGTCGCCGCCGGCCTGCTGCTGTCGGTCGCCGGCTCCAAGACGGCGATCGCCGACCAGACAAGTCCGCCTCAGCCAAGGCTCAGCGTGAAGATCACCTCGTCCCAGGGAACCTGGGCGATCCCCAGCGATCGCGCCGAGACGATGTACCCCACCGGGGCGCGGGATCTGCGCAAGAACGGCAACGCCTATCTTGCCTGCCGGCCCGCCCCCGGCTGCGTCTTGACACGCGAAGACGGCGACTACGGCTTCGGCCGCGCGGCCCTCGACCTGATGTCGCGCCTGGCGCTCAAGGTCGACGGCGAGGTTCGCGTGCGGTTCGAGTTGATTGACCGGCCGGCCGCCGTCACGGACGACGACGCTCCCTGGCGGCGCCCGATCACCGAAGCGGCCGACGATCCGCCCAAGCCCTAGCCGCCTCGAGCCCTGCGCCACTTCCACAGGCCAAGCAGGATGCCCGGCGCGGCCAGCACCGGGTGGCGCTCGCGCCAGGGGGTCAGCTGCACCTTGAAGCCGGTGTGGCGCTCGATCTTCCAGGCGGCGTAGCGGGCCGCGCCCTGGAAGGTGAAGGCGGCCTTGATCAGGCGGGCCACGTTCAGCGACTTGCCGAGATTGCGCCGCAGCCGCCAGGCCGCCTTGAGGCGCCTGCGCTCGATAGCCGACATCTGCGGCGCCGGACGCCCCTCGCCGTCGAAGCGGCCGTCGTCGGCCCAGCAGGCCGGCAGCAGGCGCTGGTAGTGCGCGGGGTCGAAGGCCAGGATCGAGGCCTCGCGGCCGGCCTTCTCGACCCGGAACTCGGCGGCGTAGGTCTCCTGGAATAGCGCGGTCCAATAGGCCTCGGGCGGTCCCTCCTCGGGGCCCAAGGCGGTGGCGAAGCGGGCGGCGGTGCGGGCGGCGCGGCGCACGGCCTCGACCACCGCCTCGCGCGCGGCCTCGTCGGCGGCCCAGACCAGGCCCGAAGGCTGCACGAAGCGGGTCCACAGGGTGGTGTCGATCCCCCGGCCCTTCACCGCCTGCGAGAACCGCGAGAGGGTCATGGAGGCGACCTTGGCCCGCAGGGTCACTCCCTCGTATTCCAGCTCGTGATAGCTGACGTCGGGCCACAGGATGCGGGTGGCCACGCCGCGCAAGCCGCGTGGCGGCCGCTCGGTCAGCACGTAGAAGTCCAGCACGCCCGACAGGTCGCCGGTGCGCAGGATCGAGCCGTAGAACAGCACCGCCCGGGCGGTCGGGAAGACACCCGTCAGGTGTTCGGCGAAGGCGCGGATCGGCGCCGGGATCGACTGCGCCAGCTCGGCCTCGACCAGCGGCCGGACCGCGCTCATCCGACCACGAACCGCAGCGGCGCGCCGAGGGCCAGGGCCAGCTTGCCGCCCTCGAACACCTCGCCGTCGAGCACGAAGTCGAACTGGCCCGAGGCGTAGAGCGCCGCCGGGTCGCGCCGGCGATAGCCCCGCGCCTCGAGGATCGGCTTCTCCTTGCCCGACACCACCGTGGGCACCATGCGCAGCAGGCGCTTGGGCGGGGCGTCGACGTCGAGGACCTTCAGCCCCTCGCGCGGCGGGCCGAACGGCTTCAGATTGAACGGCAGGCGCTTCAGCGCCGTGGCCAGCAGCACGAAGCGCTCGCCCTCGGGCTGAACTTCACCGTCCATGGCCACCTTCACGGCCACGCCCTGTCGCCACTGGTCGCGCGCGCCGCCGAACAGCGCGCCCAGGGTGGCGCCGGCCAGGGTCACGGCGACCGACAGACTCTGGAACACGCCCATGCGGTTGACGCGCTTGGACAGCGCGGTGGCCCGCACCAAGGCCCCCAGCCCGAAGAAGAAGCCCCGCAGCGGCGGACGGCCGTCGGCGAAGCGCACCTCCAGCGGGGCGCGGATCTTGATGCGCGGATCAGGGCTGGCGGCGGCGGCCAGGGCCTCCTCCAGCCGCCAGTCGCGCGGCGCGCCCAGATCGATGGCCAGAACGTTGGTCTTGCCCGACGGCAGGATCGCCAGCATCGGCATGTCGTCGCCGAAAGTCGACGGCGTCAGGCCCAGCACGTCGCGCACCGTGCCGTCGCCGCCGTCGATGACCAGGAGGTCGATCCTGTCCTCGGCGAAGCGGGCCAGCTCTTCGCCCAGCGCCTCGCGCGTCGCCGGCTCGACCACGCGCACGCCTTCGGGGGTCGGCGCATGCACGCGCCCCTGGTTGGCGTGGCTGCGCGGGTTGCGGACGACGCCGACGCGCATCACCGCGACAGCCAGGACTGGATCGAGCCCTTGGGGGCCAGGGCGCCCTGCACGATCTGCAAGGCGTGGACGAGGAAGCAGATCGCCGTCCAGGCCGCCACCAGCACGAAGCCGATGTCGGGACGGCCGACCAGCACGCTGCCGGTCAGCAGGATCAGGTTCGGGTTGCGGCGGGCGGTGATCAGCCGGAAGAAGCTGTCGAACGGCCGCCAGGCGTGCATCTCCAGCTTGAAGAGGGCCAGGAAGATGCCTTCCTCCACCCGCTGTGCCACGTAGCCGCCGACGACGATGGCCAGCAGCCACGGCGCGTAAGGCATCGACAGGCCGACGGCGAACACGCCGACGTACCAGGCCCACCACCAGAACGGCGGATGCACCAGGTCGATGCCGTGGTCGAACACGTTGCCCCACTTGGACGAGGTCAGGGTCACCCGGGCCAGCTTGCCGTCGACGGTGTCGAGGAAGGTCATGATCCAGGCGCAGACCAGACCCCAGCCGAACTGGCCGCGCCAGAACAGCACGAAGGCGGCGATGGTCAGCAGGAAGCCGATGAAGGTCACCTGGTTGGGCGTCATCTTCGCCAGGGCGCACCAGCGGGTGACGATCCGCGCCGGCGTCGGCCAGACATACTTGGTGACGAGGTCGGTGACGCCCTTGTACGAACCCTGGAACAGGCGCTTTTCGACGGCCCGCACGCTGTCCTTGGTCAGGCGCTCCAGCACCGGCGGCTCGCGCTTGCGCAGCGCGCTGTTGTAGGCCGAGCCTAGCTCCAGCGCTGTCAGGCGCAGGAAACGGGAATCGACGGTCGAGGGGTCTTTGCCGGCCGCCAGGGCCGCGACCGCCGCCTCGGCGACCTCGGCCGGGGCGTTCACCGCCGTCGGCGCGCCCGCGTCGTCGACCAGAACCGCCCATGGGCGACCGGCCAGGGCCTTGATCAGCGACTCGTCGAACACCCAGCCGGCGTGCACGGCGATGGCGTCGCCGCCCTGCCCGGCGCCTTCCGAAACGCCGATCCGGCGATAGATGCGCGACAGCCGCTCGCCCGAGGTCATGCCCCAGATGCGCGCCTCGCTGTCGCCCACCGTCACGGCGCGCGAAGCGACTGGATTGATTTCGCCGGTCACCGGTACTTAAACCCCTTGAAAGCCGAGGCGATTGATAAGCAGCTTCGCCGAAATTCGCCACAATCGCGCCGGTCCCTCTTGTCGATATTCCGCCTCGCCCATCTGTCGGACCCTCACCTGCCGCCGCCGCCGGGCGCGTTCGGCTGGCGCGATCTCGCCTCCAAGCGGCTGCTCAGCCGCATCGCCTGGCGTCGAAAGCACAAGATCCACCGTCCCGAAGTGCTGGAAGCCCTGGTCGCCGACCTGAAGGCCCACGCCCCCGACCATGTGGCGATCACCGGCGATCTCACCAACTTCGCCTCGTCCGTCGAGATTGCGGCGGCCACCCGCTGGCTGCAGAGCCTGGGCCCGGCAGAGACGATCACCGTCAGCCCCGGCAACCACGACGCCCTGGTCGGCGAGACCGCGCAGGCCCGCTTCGCTCCCTGGACCGCCTGGCTGGGCGACGACCAGCAGGCCGCCTTCCCGCAGGTGCGGCTGCGTGGCCCCGTGGCGCTCTTCAACCTGTGCTCGGCCTTGCCTACCGCCCTGCATCTGGCCACCGGCCGCCTCGGCGCCGAGCAGCTTGAGAAACTCGACACCCTGCTGGCCGACCCCGCCTTCGCCGACAGGTTCAAGGTGGTGCTGCTGCACCATCCGCCGATCGCCGGCGCGGTCTCGGGCCGCAAGTCGCTGGACGACCAGGGCCCGCTGCGCGACGTGCTCGCCCGCCGCGGCGTCGATCTCGTGCTGCACGGCCACGCCCACGAGTCGCTGACCGCGACCATCGCCGGCCCTGGCGGCCGGACCATCCCCGTGCTGGGCGTGCCCTCGGCCTCGGCCTGGGTCGGCGGCCATTCGCCGGCCCGCTGGCACGCGCTGGAGATCGAGCCGCGCGAGAGTGGCGGTTACTCGCTGCGGGTGATCGCGCGGGGGCTCGATCCGCAGACAGGCGGGATCAGGGAACTGGGGCGGTACTCGCTGATCTGAGGGAGACCGAAACCTCGTCCTTCGACAAGCTCAGGATGAGGTTTCTACTGAGCCGCCGAGCCGGCAATGATCCTCATCCTGAGCCTGCCGAAGGACGAGGATCACCCAAAGCCGGTCCTCTACTTCCCGTAGCGCATCCGCACCCGGATCGTGTTGTCCCCCGGCTTCACCGCGATCCGCGCCGAATCGAAGGACGGCACGCCGAACCGCGAGGGCGCGTCGTTGGAGAAGCCGTAACCCTCGGTCGGCAGGCCCACGGCGTTGCGGTCGAAATCGTGGTTGCCGTTGGCGTCGTGATAGACGGCCACGGCGTAGATGTCGGCCTTGGGCAGGTTGAAGCAGGCCTCGGTGGTCGGCGCGCTGGCCGGCACCCGCAGGCGCAGCAGCTTGCCGCGCGGCGCCAGGAAACGACTGGGATCAGACGGATAGATCGTGACCGTCACCTCGCCGGTCTCCGATTTCAGGCGACCGACCTCTACGGTCAGTCGCACGCCGGTGTCGCGACCCACGCAGTCCTGCCTCGCCGCCGCCGGCGTCGCCATCCCCAGCAGGCCAAGCAGCGTCCCTAGCGCCGCAAGGCCCGGAAGAACGGTTCGTGCTTCCATGTAAAAGGCCGTGTCCCTATTGTCGCCCCGACGCGATCAGCGCCCGCAGACTCGCCTGAAGTATCGGTTGCCGCATGCCCAATCCCACAGCCCTCGCATTCGGCTTCCCACGCTCGAAAGTGGCCGAGACCGACCACTGGTTGGTCCTTGTACGTCCCAAGCAGCCGACTTTCGGGTCTCTCGTCCTGGTATGCAAGGAACCCGTGCAGGCGTTCTCGGATCTGAGCCCCGCCGCCTTCGCCGACATGCAGGTCGCCGTGGCCGGGATCGAACGCGTCCTGAAGGCCAAGGTCGCCTACGAAAAGATCAACTACCTGATGCTGATGATGGTCGATCGCGACGTGCACTTCCACGTCCTGCCCCGCTACGAAGGGGCCCGCGAGCACGAGGGAACCAGCTTCCCTGACACCGGTTGGCCCGCCGCTCCGGCCCTCGGCTCGGCCGTGGCGCTGGACGACGCCGCCGTCGAGCGCCTGGCCCAGGACCTCGCAGCCGCGTGGACCGCCGCGTGACCAAGCTGAAGAAGAAGTTCGACGTGCGACGGATCACGGCCCTGGGCCTGATCGACCGCTACCTGCTGCGCCTGCTCGGCTGGCCGCTGGCCGGGTGCCTGGGCCTGACCGTCGTGGCCCTGCTGCTCGAGCGCGTGCTGCGCCTGCTCGACCTCTTGTCGCAAAGCGCCGCGCGCTTCGACTACGTCACCCAGCTGGCGCTGAACCTCCTGCCCCACTACCTGGGCCTGGCCCTGCCGGTGGCGTTCTTCGTCGCCCTGTTCATCGTCATCAGCAAGCTGTCGGACGGCTCGGAGATCGACGCCCTGCTGGCCGGCGGCCAGTCGCTGGAACGGATCGCCGCCCCCTTCGTCTGCGTGGGCCTGGCGCTCAGCGTCTTCAGCATCGCGGTGTTCGGCTACGTTCAGCCCTACAGCCGCTATGCCTATCGGGCCGTGATGCACGCGGCCGTCAACGCCGGCTGGAACGGCCGCCTGTCGGGCGGGGCCTTCATCGACGACGACGGCTCGCTGATGACCGCCGACGCCGCCGACCTGGCGGGCCAGAGCCTGACCCGCGTCTTCATCCGCCGCCCCGACGCCGCCGGCCACGAAGAGCTGATCACCGCCGCCAGCGCCACCCTGCAGGTCTCGGCCGACGGCAAGACGGTGACCATGCGCCTGAAGTCGGGGCGCCGCATCGGCAGCGACGCGCGCGGCAACTACCGCAGCCTGGCCTTCGACGACCTGACCACCGAGGCGCCGCTGAAGGCCGCCGCCAGTCTGCTGCGCGCCCGCGGCGGCGACGAGCGCGAGCTGACCCTGGGCGAGCTGCTGCATCAGGCCAGATCGCCCAACCCGGTCGTACCCAAGGCCACGCTGATGGCCGAGTTCTACGGCCGTCTGGCCCGTGCGGCCTTCCTGCCGTTCCTGCCGCTGCTGGCCTTCCCGCTGGGTCTGGCCGCCAAGCGCGGCAACCGCGCGCCGGGCCTCTTGCTGGCCGGGGTGCTGCTGCTGGCCTTCCAGCACAGCCTGCTGCTGGGCCAGAGCCTGGCCGAGTCCGGCCGCATCGCCTCGCTGCCGGCCGTGGGCCTGCCGTTCCTGATCTTCACGGGCCTGGCGGTCTGGCTGTTCGTCGGCAGCCGCACGCGGCCCGGCGACACCCCGATTTCGCGCCTCGTCCTGGCCATGAGCGCCTGGATTCGCCGCGCCCTCAAGCCGTTCCAGCGCAAGGAGCGCGCCGCATGAAGCTGCAGCTCTACGTCCTGCGCACGGTCGCCACGCGCGTGCTCGGCGCCGTCCTGATCCTGATGGCCATCCTGCAGATCCTCGACCTGCTGGAAGTCACCACCGACATCCTCGACCGGGGCCTCGGCGTCGGCGGGGTGTTCTATTACGCCGCCCTGCGCGCCCCGGCCCTGTTCCAGCAGGTCGCGCCGCTGGCCGTGCTGGCCGGGGGACTGTTCGCCTTCTCGCAGCTGGCCCGCGAGAACGCCGTGGTGGCCATGCGCGCCGCCGGCATCTCGGGCTATCGCATCGTCGCCATGGCCGTGCCCGTGGCGATCGCCGTGCTGGCGCTCGACGCCCTGTGCGCCCAGGTCGTCTCGCCGCGCACCGACCCGACGCTCAGCGCCTGGTGGGCCGCCACCACCCCTGTCGCCGACCGCAAGGCCCCCGCTTCGCGCACCTTCCGAGCCGGCGAGGACCTGGTCACCGCCAAGGAAGCCAGCGCCAACGGCGCGCGCCTGACCGAGCTGACCATCTATCGCCGCGACAAGTCCGGCGCCCTGACCGAGCGCGTCGTCGCCCCGTCGGCGCAGTTCCAGGCCGGCGCCTGGCGCCTGCAAAGCCCAGTCACCACCCGCTACCTCGGCGACCGCGTCGAGCCGATGACCGCCGCCTCGGCCACCTGGCCCACGGCCTTACGTCCAGCCGACGTGCAGGCCCTGTTCGCCGACGCCCCGGCCCCGTCCGCCGCCTCGGCCCGCCGGGCGCTGGAGAACGGCGGCTCGGACCGCCCGCAGAGCTTCTACGCCACCCGCCTGCAGACGGCCTTCTCGGGCCCGATCGCGGCGCTGGTCATGCTGCTGCTCAGCGCCCCCGTGGCCTGGGCCAACTTCCGCAGCGGCCAGGGCGCGGTGCTGCTGACCTCGGGCCTGGCCGCCGGCCTCGTGTTCCTGGTCGCCGACGGGCTGCTGTCGGCCCTGGGCGAATCCGGCGCCCTGTCGCCGATCCTGGCCGCCTGGGCCGCCCCCGTCGTCTTCGCCGCCCTCGCCGTGCGCGCCTTCGTATCCCTGGAGGGATGATGCCTTTCGATTCCGCGGCCGAGGCGATCTCGGTCCTGCCCGTCCGCACGCCTGAAGAACTCAAGCGCTTCATCGCCCTGCCCGCGCGCCTCAACGCCAAGGATCGAAGCTGGATCACGCCGCTCTTCCTGGAGCGGACCGAGGCCCTGTCGCCCAAGACCAATCCGTTCTTCCAGCACGCCGAGGTCCAGCTGTTCCTGGCCGTGCGCGGCGGCCGCGACGTGGGTCGGATCAGCGCCCAGATCGACGAACTCACCCCGCAGAAAACCCCCGGGCGCCTGGACGGCCACTTCGGTCTGATCGCCGCCGAGGACGACGCCGAGGTCTTCGCCGCCCTGCTGCGCGCGGCCGAGACCTGGCTGCGCGAGCGCGGCCGCACCCACGTGATGGGTCCGTTCAACCTGTCGATCAACGAGGAGGTCGGCCTGCTGGTCGACGGCTTCGACACCCCGCCGATGGTGATGATGGGCCACGATCCGGCCTATGCCGGCGGCCGCATCGAGCAGCAGGGCTACGACAAGGCCAAGGACGTCTACGCCTATTACGCCCCCATGCAGGCCGACCTGCCGCCCGCCGTGCGCCGCCGCGCCGAGCGCCCGCCGGCCGAGGGCGTGGTGCTGCGCCAGCTCGACATGAGCCGTTACGACGAGGAAGTGGTCACCCTGACCGAGATCCTCAACGACGCCTGGAAGGACAACTGGGGCTTCACCCCCACCACCGAGGCCGAGACCGCCCAGCTGGCCAAGGCCCTCAAGGCCGTGATCGACAAGCGCCTGACCTGGTTCGCCGAGATCGACGGCGAGGCGGCCGGCTTCCTGGTGTTCCTGCCCAACGTCAACGAGGCGATCCGCGACCTTGGCGGCAAGCTCTTGCCGTTCGGCTGGGCCAAGCTGCTATGGCGGCTGAAGGTCAAGCGCGTGAAGTCGGCCCGCATCCCGCTGATGGGGGTCAAGCGGAAGTTCTCCGAGAGCATCCGCGGCCGCATGCTGCCGTTCCAGATGATGCACGCCGGCCGCACCTCGGCCATCGCGCTCGGCTACGAACGGTTCGAGATCTCGTGGGTGCTGGAAGAGAACATGCCCATGCGCCGGATCGCCGAGTCGCTGGGCGCCGAAATCTACAAGACCTACCGGATCTACGAGAAGGCGCTGTGATCCAGGCGTTCAAGGCTCTGGTCCTGGCCGGCTCGCGACCGGGCGAGATCGACAGCGCCGCGGCCTATGCCGGCGTCTCGCACAAGGGCCTGATCACCCTGCAGGGCCGCACGCTGCTCGACCGCGTGCTCGGAGCCGTGCAGGCCGCCGGCGCGGAAGCGATCGGGGTCTCGACCTCCGACGCAGCCATCGTCTCGGCCCTGCCGCAAGGCGTCGCGGCCATCGCCGCCTCGACCGAAGGCCCCAGCCAGAGCGTGCGCCAGGGCGCGCAGGCCCTCGGTTTCCCGCTGCTGATCACCACCGTCGATCATGCGCTACTGAAGCCCGAGTGGATCACCCAGTTCCTGGCCGACGCACCGGCGCACGCCGACGTCTGCTTGATGCTGGCGCCGGAGGAGCGCGTGCGCGCCGCCGCCCCCGACACCAAGCGCACCTATCTGAAATTCCGCGACGGCCGCTTCTCGGGCTGCAACCTCTTCCTGTTCCGCAGCGAGGCCGCCCTGCCCGCCATCGCCCTGTGGCGACGCGTCGAGCAGAACCGCAAGCAGCCCTGGAAGATCGCCGCCATGCTCGGCCCGGGCCTGCTGGTCCGCTACCTGCTGGGCCTGCTCACCCTCGACGAGGCCATCGCCCGCCTGGGCGCCCTGGCCGGGGTCACGGCCGCCGCCGTACGCGCCAAGGACGGGCTGGCGGCGGTGGACGTCGACAAGCCGGCTGATCTCGACCTGGTCCGCAAGATCGTCGGCGAGACGCCCTAGCGCCAGTAGCCGTTGGCCGCCGCCACGGTGGCGAAGTTCACGGCCACCACGTGCGAGACGGCGGTCAGGGCCTGGGCGTCGTTCTCGTAGATCGCCCGCAGCCGCGCGCGCACCTCGTCGGAGGGTTGGGTCTTCTTGACCGCCATCCGCGAGAGCTTGATGGCCAGGTCATAGCCCTCCTCGGGCGTGGCGGTGATCAGGCTGGGCAGCCAGGTCGGCATCGGCGTCGCTCGCATTGTTGCGCCTGAAAGCTAGACCGCCGGGCCGCCGCGACGATTGGACGAAAGGCTCCGCCGTTCCGTCCAATCGCCGCCAAGACCTCAGGCGCTGAGCCTGACGATGACGCCCAGGCCCGCGACCGCGATGGCCAGGGCGATCGGAACAGTCAGGATCTGGGCCAGGGCCGAACCGGCGCTCACCCGGCCGGTCCAGGTCGACAGGCCCTCGCGCAGGAAGTCGGCGAGATCGGGCCGCGTCTCGACCTTCGGCTCCATGCGCAGGATCACCGCCGGCACGCCCAGATAGACCGCCAGGTAGACCGCGCAGACGCCCAGCACCAGGCCGACCTCGGCGTCGCCCAGGAAGGCCAGGGCGAAGGCTCCGAGGATCGCGCCATAGGCGCCGACGATCATCCACCCTACCGCCTTGGGCAGGTCGGGCGTCGAAGGCTCCGGCGCCAGGGGCGTGCGAGCGGCGGGTTCGACCACCGCCGGGGCCGTCCGGGCGCGAGGCGCGGGCGGTTCCCAGGACGGGCCCTCATAGAAGGCGTAGGTCGTCGGCGTCGTGGTGGAGACATAGTCCATGACAGGCTCCTTCGGCCGCTGCGCGGCCGGGTTCAGGGGAGGAGGAACACGCGCACTCAGACGGCCAGGGCCTCGTCGGCCGGGCCGAAGAACTCGAAGTGGATCCGCTCGGACGCCACCCCGGCCCGCGACAGCCCGCCGACGAAGGCCTTCAGGAACGGACGCGGCCCGCACAGGAAGAAGTCGGCGGTCTCGAACGGGGTGTTGGCCTTCAGCCAGTCGACGGTGATCAGGCCGTCGTGGTCGTGGGTGCGGCCGGCTTCGTCATTGGCCGCCGGCTGGGCGTAGAAGGTCGCGACCGAGGTCTTGCCGTGCGCCTTGGCCAGGGCCCGGACGTGGCCGTCCATGGCGTGGCTGGCGCCGTCCAGCGCGCCGTGCACGAAGGCGGTCTGAAGCTCCGGATGCTTGTCGGCGATGGTCTCCAGCATGCTGACCATCGGCGTCAGCCCCACCCCGCCCGACAGCAGCACCACCGGCCGCTCTTGCGCCTGCGGCAGGAAGAAGTCGCCCGACGGCGGGGTCAGCAGGATCGTCGTGCCGACCTGCGCCACGTCGTGCAGGAAGCGCGAACCGCCCTGCCCGCCCTCCTCGCGCTTGACCGAGATGCGATAGGCCGTCTCGTTCGGCGCGTTCGAGATCGTGTAGTTGCGGCGGATCTCGCCCTGGTCGGGCGTCGTCAGCCGCAGGGTCAGGTACTGGCCGGGCTTGTGCGGCAGAACCTTGCCGCCGTCTTTGGGACGCAGCACGAACGAGGTGATCACCGCGCTCTCGACCGTGCGCTCGGCGATCTCGAAGGCGCGCCATCCGTTCCAGCCGCCGTCGATCGCCTCGATGGCCTCGCGGATGCCGTGCTCGCGTTCCTGCAGCAGGCCGGCCAGGAACCAGTAGGCCTCGCCCCAGGCGGCCAGGATCTCCTCGTTCGCCGCCTCGCCCATCACCTCGGCGATGGCGCCCAGCAGGGCTTTCGCCACATAGGGATAGTGCTCGGGCAGCACGTGATAGCCGACATGCTTCTGGGCCATGCGCTCGATCGCCGGGATCAGCGCCTCCAGGTTCTCGATGTTCAGGGCGTAGCCGACGATCGCGCCGGCCAGGGCGTGGTGCTGCTGACCGCTGGCCTGGTTGGCGTGATTGAACAGCGCCTTGATGTGGTCGTCCTGAAACAGCCGGGCGTACATCGCCCTGGTCACTTCTGTGGCGCGCGCGGCGACGGCCGGGGCCGTGGCCTTGACGTGCGCGATCGTCTCCGCGCTCAGCGGCTTGGGCATTGTCTAGCTCCTTGGAAAATCAGATGTCGCGGGATCAGGCGGCGAGCGCGGGTTCGCGATCGTAGAAATCCACCTGCATGCGGATCGGCCCCAGCGGCTCGACCCGATGGATCTGTTGCGGCCGCACCAGACCCGACACGCCGGGGCTCAGCTCGACCGACGGAATGTCGGCGTCGTCATAGTGCAGGACGAGCCGCCCCTCGATCAGGCGGATCACGCCCCAGACGCCGGCCCGGGTGCTGTGATCCCGACGCAGGCCCTCGGGCAGGGTCGTCTCGTCGAACACCGGGGTCGAGCGGTAGGGCGCGTCCGGCGCCGGCCGGCGGCTTTCCAGCGCGCCGTTCAGGTTCCGGGCCATGCGCTGGGCCTTCTCCTGCAGCTCGGCCGCGTGGCGGGGCGGAACGAACGCATTCGTCGCCTCGCGCCACAGCGCCAGCCAGCGGTCGAACATCTCGGGCTCGATGCGTTCGACGTGCTTCATGTGCGCGGCCAGCGGATTGCCCTTGTAGCGGGCCGAGGCGCGCATCACCGACGACCAGAAGTCGGCCAGCCGGTCGAGATGCTCGTCCCAGTCTTCCACCGCGTCGGCGAAGACGGGGCCCAGCTGCGGATCCTGGCGCACGGCGGCGTAGAAGCTGGTCAGCAGCGCCGGCAGGACGGTGTCGTCGAAGTCGAAAACGGGGTTGGCGGACATGACGCCCTCAATTCATTCATCTTGAATGCATCTATTCTCACGACCAAAAACATGCAATCTGAATGCATGATTTATCCGGCGCGCCGAACCCTTAAGGGGAGCCCATGAAGCTCACCCGCTACACCGACTACGCGGTGCGCACGGTCATCTACCTGGCCAACAACGACGGCCGCCTGGCCTCGATCGCCGAGATCGCCCGCGCCTACGACATCTCGCAGAACCACCTGATGAAGGTGGTGCAGCAGCTGGCGAGCGCCGGCTTCGTCGAGACGGTGCGCGGGCGCGGCGGCGGCCTGCGCCTGGCCCGCCCCGCCGACCGGATCAATGTCGGCGCCCTGGTGCGCGAGACCGAGGGCGGCTTCGATCTGGTCGACTGCTCGTCCTGCCTGGCCGCGCCGGGCTGCGGCCTGCCGCGAATGCTGGCCGAGGCGACGCGGGCCTTCCTGGCCGTGCTCGACGGCTACAGCGTCGCCGACATCTCCCGCCAGCCCGACGTGTTGCGCCAGCTGTTCGCCCAGGCGGACTGAAACCTTCCCGCCACAGCGCGATAAAACACGGCGTTCGGCTTTGCATGCCGACGTCGAGCGACCTATGTGCCGGGCGAAAGCCGCCGGTTCCCGCGATCGGCGGCGACTTTTGTTTTCGCCTGTTCGAAGTCTGTCCTGTGTCGCCTTTTCTCCGTCGCGCCGCCGCCCTGGGCGCCCTGCTCCTGCTGTCGGCCTGCGCCAGCGTCGACCTGCCCGCCTCGCCGAGGGCCGCATTCAGCCGCAGCGCCTCCGGCGCCCTCTCCCAAGGCGTGACCTACTGGAGCGAGACCCGCGAGAACCCGCTGCGGCAGGTGTTCCATGTCGTGCAGCTGGACCTGGCCGACCCCAAGGTCGAGCTCTTCGTCTCGCCGCCCAATGACGGCGCTGGCCAGTACCACGCCCGCACCACCTCGGAATTCGTCACCGCCTCGGGCGCCCTGCTGGCCGTCAACGCCAGCTACTTCGTGCCGTTCAAGGCCGGCTCGCCCGGCGGCGACGACTTCGTGCCCCACGCCGGCCAGCACGTGGATCCGGTGGGCAAGGTGATCGTCGGCGGCCGCGAGGTGGCGCCGCCGGACGACCCCGAGGTCGATCCGCGGGTCAACGCCATCCTCTGCATCCACCCATCCTTCGTCGAGATCCGCTCGGGCGCCACCTGCCGCTGGGACGTGGTCGACGCGGTGGCCGCCGGCCCGGTGCTGCTGGTCGACGGCGCCGAGCAGTCGTTCCAGAACGCGGGACCCAAATACGCCCGTGACCGCCATCCGCGCACCGCCTTCGGCGTTTCGGCCGATGGCCGCACCGGCTGGCTGGTGGTGGTCGACGGTCGCCAGTCGGTGCTCAGCGAAGGCGCGACGCTGGCCGAACTGACCGCCTTCTTCCGCGACCTGGGCGCGGCCGACGCCATCAATCTCGACGGCGGCGGCTCGACCACCCTGGCGGTCGACGACGGCTTTGGCCGCCCGCGCGTGCTGAACTCGCCGATCCACACCGGCGTGCCGGGCCGCGAGCGCCCGGTGGCCAACCAGATCGGCGTGCGGGTGCTGGGCGCGCCGTAGGTCGGATAGACATTCGATACCCGTGACGAAAACCTCGTCCTTCGACAGGCTCAGGATGAGGTTTTTCTACGATCCGGGCCTATCAATGGTCCTCATCCTGAGCCTGTCGAAGGACGAGGACCACGCTCGGACCTTGAAGGCCGATCCGCCCTAGGCCCGTGTCGACAGAAAGCTGGCCGCGACGTTGCTGAGCGGGCCCGGCCAGTCGCCGAACACGATCGAGCCCGACAGCGGGTCGCTCGACATCGACGGGAAGCACAGGTTGAGCCTGAACTTCAGCAGCTCGTCGCTGGTGCTGGTGGCCATGATCGACAGCGGAAAGCCGATGGCCGGGGCGTTGTCGTAGATGAACATCGCGCCGGTGAACGGCGAGATCACCGGCGCGGCCGGGTTGGGGAACGACAGCGTCCCCGTCACCGGAACCACCTCGCACCGCGCGGTCGACGCCGTCTCGGGGGCGGCGCAGGCGGCGGACAGCAGGCCGGCCTTCTCTTCCGCGGCGACGACCAGGGTCAGTTCATATTCGAAGCCCACCTGGCCGTCGGCCATGATGTCGGGCTTGTAGACCGTCAGCTTGAGGGTGTCGGCGTCGGGCATGGC
Organism: uncultured Caulobacter sp.; assembly: GCA_966252285.1. GTDB lineage: Bacteria > Pseudomonadota > Alphaproteobacteria > Caulobacterales > Caulobacteraceae > Caulobacter. Next base: position 15,258 of record CBINOL010000020.1, on the reverse strand, counting down.
GCATCCTCGATCCATGGCGGCGCGACGAGCTCGCGCAACCTATGATCGCATTTGCGCATGACACATTCTTTGGAGGAACGGCGAACGCCGTCTCTCCAGCCAGGATCGCGCGCCTGCCGAAAGAGCAGGCGCCGCGTCCTCGTTTCAGGCCGGGGTCGCCTCGGCCGCCGCCCAGCGCGCGGCCAGTTCGCGGTTCTTGGGCAGGTCTTCGGGGAAATCCATCTCGGCCCAGTCCAGGCCCTGGATCGACCGCACGGCCACGGCGTCGTGGGCACGGGCGATCTGGTCGATGGCCGACAGGTACCAGCGGCGCAGGCCCTCGGGCGTGCGCAGCGAGCGCTCGACGATGTCGGTGAACAGCGCCGCGCCTTCCGGCTCGAAGCGCAGGAAGCCGATCGACTCGGCGTCATAGGTGGTGATGGTCTTGCCGATCTCGCGCAGGGCGTCGCCTTCGGTGCGCACCTTCATGTCGTCGGAGTCGTAGCCGCCGTCCTTGCGATCGATGGTCACCGTGATCGGGGCCGACGGCGCCGACAGCAGGCGCTCGGCGATGGCCGGCTCGAACAGGGTGTCGCCGTTCAGCAGCAGGAACGAGCCCTGCATCTCGCCGCGCGCCATCCACACCGAGGCCAGGTTGTCGCTGACGCTGTAGAACGGGTTGAAGATCGTGCGCAGGGTCAGGCCCGGCAGGCGCAGCTTGGCCAGCTCGGCCTCGACCAGGTCGGCGTTGAAGCCGGTGACGACCACCACCTCGGTGACGCCGGCGCGGTGCAGGTGGCGGATCTGCCATTCCAGGACCGAACGGCCCGACAGGTCCACAAGGCACTTGGGACGGGTGTCGGTCAGCGGCGACAGGCGCTTGCCCTGTCCGGCGCTGAGGATGATGGCTTTGACCGGCGACTGCATGGCGAAAACTCGGGCGCGCCGCGAAAGCGGCGGCGAAGACGGGGGGTGAAAAGGGCGAGAGCACGACTCGAAACGAGCCATATCAGCGCAGATCGTGCGCGACCATAGCCCTGGCAAGGGCCGCCCTTCCGCAAAACGCCGCTTGCGACAATGTGCGCGCCTAGCGGCGCCCCGCGCCCTGCCCCGTCCTCAGGCCTCGACCGTCGCCTTGTAGGGCCTCGCCGCGGCCGGATGCAGCCGCGCCTCGATGGCCTCGTCGAGCGCCGCCCGGAAGTCGACCATGCCGGCGTTGACCGGCTCGAACACCTCGTAGCTGACCGAGCACGGATCGCCGCCGGGGAACGGCGGGTCGGGATTGTACTGGATCGACAGCTGCGCCTGCTGCGAGGCCAGCTGCGCCTTTTCCTCCGCGTCCGGGCCGCCGGCCAGGTCGGTGACGATCGTCTGGACCATGAACAGCGACTCGTCGATCGACGACGAAATCCCCGCCCCGGTGATGCGGTTGCCGTCCTTGACCCAGCGCGGGCAGCCGTTGACCACCGTCACCTTGGGGAACAGCTTCAGGCACTCGATGAAGCCCCAGTGGGTGGTGGCCTTGTAGCCGTCCAGCAGCCCGGCCGAGGCCAGCAGCAGGCCGCCCGTGCATACCGAGACCACGTAGCGCGCCTTGCTGGCCCGATCGCTCAGGAAGTCCAGCAGCGCCGTGTCGCCGATGGCGTCCTGCAGGCCGTTTCCGCCGCCGGGCACGAACAGCATGTCGATGTGCGGGGCGGCGTCGTACTCGTATTGCGCCACCACCTTGAGCACGCCCGAGGTCTGGATCGGGTCGGTCGTCGCCGCCACGGTCGCCACCTCGATCGTCCGCCCGATGACCTCGCCGTCGAAGAAGGCGAACACCTCGTGCGGTCCGGCGACGTCGAGGATGTCGACGCCCGGATAGAGCACGATGCCCACCGTGAACGGCGGCGGCGCCGGGGCGGTCATTGAGCCACCGCGATGAACGAGGCCGTCACCCCGGCCGGCTCGCCGTTGTGCGGCTTGGCCCGCACGATCGTGCCGACGATCGACGGCACCTGATCCACGCCGTCGGGCCACATGTAGCCGGGCCAGCCGTAGTAGTCGTACTCCCAGCCCGCCGTCGGCGTGCCGTCACGGCCGAAGCCCCGGATGACGATGGTGGTCGGCCCCTCGCATTCGGGATCGACCTCGCCCTTCAGGTCCAGCACATAGCCGCCGCCCATGTCGAGCGTGCCCACGAGGGCGCGCGGCGTCGGGGTCTCGAAGGTGAACACCCCCTCGCCGAAGATCAGGCTGAGCGCCGTCTGGGCGTTGTCGCCCACCAGCTCGGGGTTGTTCAGGTAGCTGCGATAGGTCCACTTGCCGGCCAGGCTCATCGGGATCCTCCCCGTCCAGGTTTCGCGTCAGGTGCTCGGGCGCCGCCTCACTGGGCGTTGATGACGATGTCCAGCAGTTGCGGCGTGGCGGTGGTGGCGCCGGCGTCGGCGTGGTGGGCGTGCGGCGTTTCGGTCAGCATCGGCTTGCCCGACAGGCGCACGAGCCGGATGTTGAGTCCCGTCGGCGCGGCGGCCTCCAGCGTGCCCCTGGCCTTGGCCAGCTTGGCCAGCGGCGGCGACAGCGGCACGGTGAAGGTCACCGGCCGGGTGACCAGGTGGCGGCCGAACATCGACAACGTGGTCACGAAGCCCGGCGAGCTGGGGGTCACCGGCTGGCCCTCCGGCGTGTTGAGCACCACCGCCAGGTCGCCGCCGTGCTCGAAGGGCGGCATGTCGACGGTGATCGTCGCCAGCAGGCTGGTTCCCTCCGGCTTGGCGGCCTGGGCCAGGACGGCGGACGGCACGGCGACGTCGCCGGCCCCCAGGCTGGTCCCGGTCGGCGTCTTCAGCTTGGCGGCGTAGCGGGTCGGCGCGGCGGCGGCCTTCAGCTTGGGCGCGCCGAGCTTCGGCACGACGTTCTCGCCCGAGCCGGGCTCGTAGTCGTAATCGAACTCGCCGATCGTCTGGTAGGCCTTGGCCTTCTGCTTCTCGGGCGGCAGCGGCGCGCCGCCGGCGTCGGTGAAGAACAGGAACGGCTCGGACTGCCAGCGCACCAGGTCGCCCTTGGGGTCGACATAGCTGGGATTGTCGGCCGGCAGGGTCGGATAGCCGAAGCCCTGCTGCTTGCGGGTCCAGACGTCCCAGATCCGGTCGATGTTGGCGTGGTGCAGGAAGAACAGCGGGTCCACCGGCGACAGGTTCGACTGCATGAAGCCGTCGCCGTAGGTCGTGTTGCCGTCGTCGTCGGTCCAGATGCCGCCGACGCAGTTGTGCACCTTGTTGTGCGGCTGGCCTTCCATCACGCCAAAGCCGGTGATGCTGCTGTGATAGTTCGACTTGGGGCTGGCGAAGCCGATGAAGTCGCGCGGCGACAGGGCGTCGTTCAGCATCCATGACGACACGGCGTTGTTGGTGATCGTGTCGAAGCCCGGGTTCTGGGGCGTCGAGCCGCGGGCGTTGGGCGGCGCGAAGAACATCGGCCCGCCCTTGGGCCCGATGTCGAACAGCAGGTCGGCCGGGAAGCGCAGGCCGCGGATCAGCAGCTGCTGGTTCTGGGCCTGGGAAAGACCGGCCCAGAACTTCTCGAGCACCGGCCCGAAGGCCTTGTTGAAGGCGTCCAGGCTTTGGATGTAGGCGGAGTTGTTGGGGTTCAGCACGCCCTCAAACATCGCCGCCGGCACCTTGGGGCTGGCGGTCCAGTCCCAGTAGGGGAAGGCGAAGTCCGGATCGCCGCTGAGCTGGCGCACGGTCTGCTCGAACCAGCCCACATAGCCGCGATGCCAGACCACGAACCACCAGTTGCCGTGCGGGCAGTCGACCGTGTGGGTCAGGGCGTGGTTGTACCAGTTGTTCGGATGCTCGGGCGGCAGCTTGAGCATGATCTCGACGGCCTTGGCGTAGCTGGCCAGGGCCTTCTGACCTTGCGGGCTGGCGACGTTCCAGCGCCGCCAGCGGGTCTTCTTCGGGGCGGCGGGCTGGGCCAGGGCCTGGCCGGCGGCCATGGCCCCCGCGACGGCGGCGGCGCCCGCCATCAGGTCTCGGCGCGACGGCGCGGAGAGCAGGCCGGAGAACGGGCGAGAGGCGGCGGGATCCTGGGTCATGGCGAGGACTCTCTTTGTCGGATCATGGAGAAGCGCCGGCGCGAGCCCGGCGAAGCGCGGAAAGCCGAGCGGCGCGGCCTCGAAAGGCCCCGCCCGCAGGTCGGCAGTGGTGGCCGTGGGATACGCCGCCGGCGCCGTCTGGCAGCACGATCTGGACGTTCTGCATCATGCCCTGGTCCTCATGATCGAGGATGTGGCAGTGCAGGACGTACTCGCCGATGTAGCGCTGGTAGCGGGTCCGGACGATCAGGGTGTAGGGCAGGTAGGGACCGTTGTCGGTCTTCTGCACGCTCTTGACCCACAGGGTGTCCTTCCACGCGCCCTTCAGGCCCGGATACTGCGGGTCGGGCGGGCCGGGACCGAAGTCGTCGACCGCGCCGGGCGCGCTGACGTCCTTGCCGGCCGGATCCAGGATCTTGACGATCTGGAACGGGTTCACGTGGATGTGGAAGGGGTGGCTGACGAACTCCGAGCGCAGCTCCCACTCCTGGGCCGTGCCCAGCACCAGGGTGCGGTCGACGCGGTCGGGGGCGTAGGGACGCGGCGCGTAGTCCTGCGAGCCCACCTCGAACTGCACCGGCATGTTGGTGTTCTGGCCGGGGATGGCGATGTTGAAGAGCACCTTCTCGGTCTCCGAGCCCTTGATCTCGGCCTCGGTGATGGTCGGGTGCGGCACGAAGCGGGTCAGCTTCAGGCCGTTGCGCAGGTCGGCGACGACGCTGGCGCGCACGTCCGGCGGCATCTGCACGTTGGCCGCGGCCACCAGCTCATTGGTGACGAAGGCCGGGATGTCCTTGACCTCCTGGCCGGGCGCGACGCTGACCTTGCCCAGCAGGCGCGTGCCGACCGCGATGCTGTTGACCGTGGCGCTGGGCGCGGTGTCGGCGTCGAGCATGCAGTAGTTGCCCGCCTTGGGGAAAACCACCAGCAGGTCGTTGCGATAGCCCGGCTGTAGCGTAACCACCGTGGCCTTGCGGGCCTGGGCGTCGGTCAGGCCGTCGTCGGCGACGACGTAGAAGGGCACGGGCTCGCCGATGCAGTAGGTCTTCTGGAAGGCCGGGCCGTCGGCCGCCGCCAGGCGTTCCATGGCCGCCGGACCGCCCTCGGCCATCTTCACGAACTGCAGCGAGATGGTGTCGCGCACGCCGGCGTGGATCATCCGCCAGCGGGCCAGCTCGCCCTGCTTGGCCGGCAGGGTGGCCAGCACCTGGCCGTTGATGCTGGTGTAGCGGCCTGACTGGCCCCAGCTGCCGGGCCCGAAGCCGTTGCCGTTGGCGTCGCTGTAGAACTCGATCACGCCGGTGTCGCCCGGATCGCAGACCCACTCGACCACATTGCCCTTGGCGTCGGTCTTGACCTTGATGTTCCCGTCCTTGCCCAGGCAGGCGTACTGGATCTGCTGGAACACCAGCAGCTTTTCCGGGATCGGGGCCCCGTTCTTGTAGAGCAGGGTGTCGAGGTCGCCGTTCGTGGCCAGGGTCGGCTTGCGGTCGCCCTTGATGACCAGGGCCCCGGCCATGCCGCTCGAGACCTGCAGCGCCGTCGAGCCGTGGCGGTGGGTGTGGTACCAGAAGGTGCCGGCCGGATGGTCGCGGGGGATGTTGTATTCGTACTCGAACTTCACCCCGGGATTGATCGACAGCAGCACGTTGTCGCTGTTGCCGGTGGGGCTGACCCACAGGCCGTGGCTGTGCAGGTTGGTGCCGTTGTAGCAGTGCGGCACGTTGATCAGCCAGTTGGGGTCGGTGCAGCTGGGATCGGCCGGAAGCCGGTTGTCCAGCGCGACGCGCACCGTCTCGCCCGGCCGCGTCAGGATCGTCGGGGCCACATAGGGCGTGGTCGGCGAGACGTCGGTGCCGTTGTAGCTGCGCAGGTGGACCTTGTCGTAGCGGCCGTTGGCGGGATTATAGAGCCGCCCGTCGGTGTAGACGATGTTCAGGGCCAGGCGCTTGTCGGCGGTGATCGCCGCCGTCGACGGCGGGATGACATAGCTCTTGTCGCCCGAGGCGGTGCCGGTGATGGCCAGCAGGCTCGTCGTCTTTTGAGGCGTCTCCTCGAGCGGCGCTCCCAGAATGCGCGGATTGTCGACGATCCGGTCCTGCGCCAGCGCAGGCCCTGCCTGCACGGCGACCGCGACCAGAGCCGCCCCTACCGCCAACATCACGCGCCGATCGCGCGCGCGCCAACCAGCACCGCTCATCGCAGCCTCCCCGAACAACGTTACCCGAGGCTTGATACTACCTAAGCGATACTACAGGTGAAGGCTAAATTTTTGTGATCTTTCGCACACCCCGTCCGGCTCAGCGCCAGGCGTAGTTGAAGCTGACGCTGATCCGCTGTTCCTCGGCCTGGTTGGGCGTCACCTCGTGGCGCAGCCAGCTCTCCCACATCAGGATCGTGCCCGGCGCGGGCTGCACGTAGACGAACGGCTGCAGGGTCTCGGGCGCGTCGTCCTGGCGGGTCGGCGCGGCCATCATCATCGGCAGCCGCGGATCCTCGAACTTCAGCGCCGAGGCGCCCTCCGGAATGGTGACGTAGACCGTGCCGGAAATCACGCTGTGCGGATGGATATGGCCGGTGTGCTGGCCGCCCGGATCCAGGATGTTGATCCAGAAGCTGTCCATCACCAGCTTGCCGCCGGCCAGGTCGAAACGCAGGTCCTTGGCGAAGGCCGCCGCGTGCTTGTCGAGCTTCTTCTTCAGCTCGGCGAACAGGCTGTCGCGCTGGGGCAGGTCGTCCAGCGAAGCGTAGGAGGTGTAGCCCAGATAGCCCTTGCGTTCGGCCCAGGCCTGTCCGGCCTCGTCGTCCTCGGCCACGGCGATGCAGGCGTCATGCAGGTCGTCGATGAAGGTCTCGAAGCCCTTCTCGCCGGACAGCGTGGCTTCATAGAGCGGGGTGACGAAGAGAGAGCGGGTGGTCATGGGGCGGGTCATACAGCCCACTGCGATTGACCACAAACAGCGAATGGAACATCATGAGAACATGACCAACGGCGGATTGACCCTCGAGATCGACGCTGCGCACGCCCAGCGCCTACGGCCCCTCGCCGAGGCGGCCGGTCTAAGCGTTGAAGAGTATGCGCTCGAGATTCTGCGGCGCGCCGTCGAACAGCCGGGCCTCGAAGAGCCTGAAGGTTCGTGGAACGGAGCACAGGCTCGCGTCGCGCAGGACAACGGCTTTGGCGAGGACGCGGAAGCCTATGCCGACGAACTGGATCGGATCGCTGAGGAAGCACTGAGAACCGGCGGCATTCCTTTCGAGGTCTTACAAGCCCGCCTTCGCAACCTCGGACAGCCCCGCTGATCCATGTATCGGGTCATTGTCACACCGGCGGCCATAGCCGATGTCGATTACCTTGAAGATTGGCTGCTCAAACGCGGCGCCGATTACGGCCTTGCACTAGGCGGCAAGCTCGCGGATGCTTCAGCCACCCTTGTCGAGTATCCCGAGCGCACCTCGCTGAGCCGAGATGGTCGTTACCGTGAACTCCACGTGACCTTCCACTCGAACCAGTACGTCATCCAGTACCAAGTCCGCGGCGACGCCGTCGTGATCCTGCGCATTCGACATAGTCTCGAACGTCGCTGACTCCGCCGGACTCGCCTATATCTGCCTCGTGACCGACACCACCGCCGACATCCCCTCCCCCGCCGAACCGGCCAAGCTCGCCGGCGCCGCCCTGATCAAGGACGAGGTCTCGCGCCTGCCCGATGCGCCTGGCGTCTACCGGATGATCGGCGAGGCCGACGAGGTGCTCTACGTCGGCAAGGCCAAAAGCCTGAAGAAGCGCGTGGTGCAGTACGCGCAGGGCCGCTTCCACACAAACCGCATCGCCCACATGGTCGACGCCACGCGGTCCATGGAGTTCGTCACCACCCGCACCGAAGCCGACGCTCTGCTGCTCGAGATCAACCTGATCAAGCAGCTGAAACCGCGCTTCAACGTGCTGCTGCGCGACGACAAGAGCTTTCCCGAGATCCTCATCCGCCGCGACCACGACGCCGCCCAGCTTCGAAAGCATCGCGGCGCCCATACGACCAAGGGCGACTATTTCGGGCCATTCGCCAGCGCCTGGGCGGTGAACCGCACGCTCAACACCCTGCAGAAGGCCTTCCTGCTGCGTTCGTGCAGCGACAGCGTCTACGAGACGCGCGACCGGCCCTGCATGCTGCACCAGATCAAGCGCTGCGCCGCCCCCTGCACCGGCCTGATCAGCCTGGATGACTATGCTGGCCTGGTCGACCAGGCCGAGGCTTTCCTGAGGGGGAAGTCCCGCGCGGTCATGGGCCAGATGGCCAAGGAGATGGAGGCCGCAGCCGAGGAACTGGAGTTCGAGCGCGCCGCCCGCCTGCGCGACCGCATCCGCGCCCTGGCCGCCGTCGCCCAAGAAAGCCAGATCAACCCCGAGACCGTGGAAGAGGCCGACGTCGTGGCCCTGCACGTCGAGGGCGGCCAGGCCTGCGTGCAGGTGTTCTTCTTCCGCGCCGGCCAGAACTGGGGCAACCACGCCTACTTCCCCCGCATCACCGGCGCAGCCGAGGATGAGGAGGAAGGCGTCACCGAGGAGCAGCGGATCATCACCGCCTTCCTGGGCCAGTTCTACGACGACAAGCCGATCCCCCGCCTGATCCTGGCCAATGTCCAGCCGGCCGATTCCGACCTCCTGAGCGAGGCCTTCGCGCTGAAGAGCGGCCGCAAGGTCGAGATCGCCGTGCCCAAGCGCGGCGAGAAGGCCGACCTGGTCGGCCATGCCCTGACCAACGCGCGCGAGGCCCTGGGCCGCCGCATGGCCGAGGGCTCAGCCCAGACCAAGCTGCTGGCCGGCGTGGCGGAGGCCTTCAAGCTGGACGCTCCTCCTGAGCGGATCGAGGTCTACGACAACAGCCACATCCAGGGCACGAATGCGGTTGGGGGCATGATCGTGGCCGGCCCCGAAGGCTTCATGAAGGGCCAGTACCGCAAGTTCAACATCCGCTCGACCGAGCTCACGCCCGGCGACGACTACGGCATGATGAAGGAGGTGCTGAAGCGCCGCTTCTCCCGCCTGGTCAAGGAAGAGGAAGAAGGCGACGACGCCAATCGCCCCGACCTGGTGCTGGTCGACGGCGGCAAGGGCCAGCTGGACGCGGCGCTGGAGATCATGGCCGACCTGGGGGTCGACGACATCACCGTCATCGGGGTGGCCAAGGGTCCGGATCGCGACGCGGGGCTGGAGCGCTTCTTCATCCCCGGCCAGACCCCGTTCATGCTCGAGCCCAAGTCGCCGGTTCTCTACTATCTGCAGCGCCTGCGCGACGAAGCCCACCGCTTCGCCATCGGGGCCCACCGCACCCGTCGCAGCATGGACCTGAAGAAGAACCCGCTCGACGAGATCGAAGGCGTGGGCCCTGGCCGCAAGAAGGCCCTGCTGCACGCCTTCGGTTCAGCCAAGGGCGTAGGCCGGGCCAGCGTCGAGGATCTGGTCAAGGTCGATGGGGTCAGTCAGGCCCTGGCCGAGCGCATCCACGCCTTCTTCCGCAAAGGCTGACCCCCATACCCAAAACGGGCCGGCGCGATTGACAACACCGGTCGCCGAACGCAACCCTAAGGCCGCTCTGGAAAAGCATTCAACCTGCCACGTGGCGCGAACGACGCGCCGCGCCGGAGCCGTTTGGGGGAAACATCGCCATGACCATTCTGCCGTTCCTGCGGGGCCGCGGCTTCGCGCGCCCGCTCGCCCAGGCCTGCGCCGATACTGACGCACCTCAGCCGATCCCGCGCGAGCTGTCGGTGATCCGCCTGCCGGCCGACCACTACCTGCACCGCGACGCCCCCACCGAGTGGTGGTGGCACATCGGCACGCTGAAGGCCGGCGACCGGGTGTTCGGCTTCGAGATCAACGCCGCCTCGTTCCAGGGCCGGGGCTTTGGCTTCTCGCAGATCATGCTGACCGACGTGGCGACCCAGAAGCACTACCAGCGCACCACCACCTTCACCCCGCCCGCCGGCTATGACCCCGCGACCTGGGCCGAGCACGACGTCAACCGCGACTGGCGCGTGCGCCTGGGCGACCCCAACAGCCGGCTCACGGCGATCAAGGTGACCAATCCGGGCTCGGGCTACGATCCCCTCGCCACCACGGTCACGGTGACGGGCGGCGGCGGCTCGCAGGCCATCGCCTATCCCCTGGTCGACCCGACCACCGGCGCGATCCTGTCGATCCAGCTGACCAATCCCGGCCGCGGCTACACCTCGCCGCCGCACATCGTCATCAACGGCAAGGGCTCGGGCGCCGCCGCCGAGGCCGTGCACACCTTCATCACCATGGACGCCGCCTGGGGCGATCCCACCCAGAACATGGCCGTCGTCACCAAGCTGACCGACGACGCCACCGACACCGAGATCGTCTTCGATCTGACCATGTCGCAGAAGGGCGCGCCCTTCGTGGTCTGGGGCACCGGCGTCACCCAGATCCTGCCGCCGGCCAGCGGCTCGCATCTGCAGACCGGCAACTACTACTACTCGCTGACCAACATCGCCGCCTCGGGCACGATCACCATCGACGGCGAGATCTTCGAGGTCGAGGGCAAGACCTGGATGGACCACGAGTACGGCTTCTTCGGCACCGCCCAGAACCCGGTGAAGTGGATCCTGCAGAACGCCCAGCTCGACAACGGCTGGTGCCTGTCGAACCACTACGTGCTGGCCGGCGGCAACCAGCGGCCCAATCCCGGCGAACCGGTCGTCTGCGAGGTCACCCTGCAGGCCCCCGACGGCCAGATGTACGTCGTGCCCGGCGTCATGACCGCCGAGCGTCCGTGGACCAGCCCGGCCTCCGGCGTGGTCTACTACCTCGACTACCAGCTCGACATCGCCGGCTTCGACGCGGTGCTGAACTTCAAGGCCCTGCTGGCCGACCAGGAGTTCCCGCTGCCCACCGGTTCGATCTACGAGGGCATCGCCTCGGCCGAGGGCAGCTTCCAAGGCCAGCCGGCCAGCGGAACCGGCTGGATCGAGCAGGCGCTGTAGGTCGACGGGCATGGCGCGGGACGCGCGCCAAGGTTAAGCTTGGACATGTCCTCGCCCGCCTTTTCCGCGTCCCCCTTCCCGCCCGTCGCCTGGACCGACCACGGCAACCACGACTGGACCGGGCGCGGTCCAGGCGGCGAGGACCTGAGCTTCGCCGGCGCCCGCTCGGGACTGTTCGACGGCCGGCGCAACAGCATGCGCGGCAGCGACGTGATGTCCCTGACGGTGCAGGGCCTGCGCCCGGCCCGGCTGACCGCCGAGAGCGCCTATGACCGCCTGGCCAAGGATATCGGCTACGCCGTCGAGCCGCAGACCGGCGACGCCGAGTTCGACCGCCGCATCTACCTGACCACCGGCGACCAGCACCTGCTGGCCGCGCTGCGCGAGCGCCCCGACCTGCGCCGCGCGGTGCTCGACCTGTTCGACGCCGGCGCCGCCCAGGTCGATATCGCCTTCAGCCGCGTCGTCATGACCATGGCCGGCTCCCTGCGGCCCGACCGCGACGACGGCCAGCACGACATGGCGACCGCCGGCCAGGCCCTCTGCGCCTTCGTCAGGCTCTGGCCCGACCCGGGCGACGGCCCCGCGCCCGCGCCGCCCTGGTTCGACCGGAGAATCTTCGGCCTGGCTTGGGCGCTACTGGCCGGCGGCGCGATCCTCGCGGCCCATCACGACAGCGAGCAGCTATGGGCCCGCCAGATCGAGACCTATGTCCAGATCGACTGGCTGGGCATGGCGGCCTGGCTGGCCGTCGCCCTGGGGCCCTACGTCCTGCTCGGCGCCCGGCGGGCCTCGTCGCACCGCACGCTGCTGGTCGTCGGCCTGATCGCCCTGTGCCTGCTGCCGTTCAGCAAGGAACTGCTGCAGCTGCGCGCCAACACGTGGCTGACGCGCGCCGAGACCATCGTCCCGGCCCAGCTGACCGATCTGCGCCGGGACACCGACGGCCTTCATCGCGACGGCTACGAGGCCGTGATCATGGTCGATGACCGGCCGACCGAATGGGAGCTGTCGCCCCAGGAGGGCCGCCTCGCGGCGGAGGGGCGGCTGTGCGTCGCCGGGGTGGTGGCCACCGGCCTGCGCGACCTGCGCTATGTCAGGACCGTGCGCACCTGGGCCTGCCGCCCGGGCCAGGGCGCCAAGCCCTAGAAGTCGTTGCTCCAGCGCTGCACCGAGGCCAGCGGCAGCCAGGCCTCGAACACCAGGCCGTCCGGGTGGAAGTCGAAGCGGGAGCGGCCCTTCAGCTCGCGCTGGGTCAGGTTCTCGATCAGCCGCGCGCCGAAGCCGAACCGCTCGGGCTCGCTGACCGCCGGGCCGCCGCGCTCGCTCCAGGTCAGGCGCAGCTGCCGGGCGTCCTGATCGACGCTCCAGCGCAGGCTCACTCGCCCCTCGCCCACCGACAGCGCGCCGTACTTGGCGCTGTTGGTGGCCAGTTCGTGCAGCACCATCGACAGCGACACCGCCACGTGCGGGCTCAGCGCCACCTTCGGCCCCGAGGCGTCGATGCCTTCGCCGTGCGCCTTGACGCAGATCGCCGCCACGTCGGTCAGGTCGGCCTCGTTCCAGCCGGTGCGGGTCAGCAGATCGTGCGCCGCCGAGAAGGCCACCAGCCGCTCGGTGAAGATCCGCACCTGGTCGGCGTCGAGCTTGGCGAAGGTCTGGCGGGCCAGCGACTGCACGGTGGCCAGGTTGTTCTTCACCCGGTGGTTCAGCTCGTTGATCATCACCGCCTGGCGGGCCTCGCGGGCCTCCAGCTCGTGCGAAGCGGCGACCAGGGCCTCGCGCACCACGGCGATCTCGGCCAGCCCGCCCCGCTTGTTCGCGTCCAGCGGCCGCCCCTCGCCGATAGCGCCGGCGTCCTCGACCAGGCCCACGACCTCGCGGTTGATGCGATTGGCCAGGAACAGGGCCATGCCCACGCCCAGCAGCAGCAGCAGCGGGAAGATCGCCGCCGTGCCCCAGGCCGCCGCCACGCCCACCTTGGCGACGTCGGCGCGCGGGATGGCCACCACCAGCGTCCAGCCGGTGCGCGGCGAGCGGCTGTAGGCCACCCGGGTCTTCACGTTGTCCAGCGACACGCTCTTGCTGATCCCCTCGTTCGAGCGGGCCAGGTTGCGGGTCATGTCCGGCGAGGCGCTGGCCCCGGTGAAGCGCTCGTTGCGCACCGAGCGGGCGATCACCTTGCGCTGGTTGTCGAGGATGGTGGCGACCCAGCTCTCGGGCGCGCGCTGCTGGCGGAACACCGAGGTGAAGCTGGCCGCCTCGACCACGTACGACACCACATAGGCCTGCCCCTTGATGTCGACCGGCGCGCCGACGGTGATCACGTGGCGCTGGGCCAGGGCCCCCATCCGCAAGTCCGACACCTGGGTGCGCCCGGCCGCGCGGGCGGCGACCATATAGGCCGGCGGCGGGATCCGGGGCAGGGCCGCGCCCCACGGAACCAGGGTGTTGACCACCTGCTGGCCGTCGGCCGCGGTCACGGCCACCCAGCCGGGCCGGTTGCCCGTGGCCCGCTTGGCCCGGATGTAGAAGTTCTTCCAGTCGCCGTTCAGCAGCGCCTGGTCGGTGGCCAGGGTCTCGGCCACCGCCACGCCCTCGGCCACCTGCCGGTCGACCGCGCCCGACAGCGCCCGCGCGGTGGCCAGCAGCTGCTCTTCCAGCTGGTCGCGGTTCTGGCGGTTCGAGCGCTCGAGCAGCAGGGCCGTGGCGGCCAGGGCCGGCACCAGCAGGCTGACCGTCAGCAGCACCAGCAGGCCGCGGACCGAGCTGCGCAGGCCCCGGTGCGACGCCGCCGGGGTCTCGGAAGGGTTGGACGCCATGGGCGGATTTACGCGGCGAGCGCCAGGAGGTTGCCGACAGCCCCTTGGATCGCGCCGTTCGTCAGCCCCGCCATGCCCATGCTCCCCTGCCCGGATGACGCGACCTTACGCGATGCGTCGGCCCTGTCACCCGGTAAGAAACCAGCGTTATTCGCTTTACGCCTGGGTGCGCGTCTTCAACAGCACGAGGGCCACGAAGCTGATCGCCGCGGCGACCGCCAGGTAGATCCCGACCGGAACCAGCCCGCCTTGCGCCGCCAGGAAGGTGGCGGCCATCGGCGTCAGGCCGCCGCCGATGATGCCGCCGATGTTGAAGGCCATCGAGGCGCCGGTGTAGCGCACGCGGGCCGGGAACAGTTCGGGCAGCCACGAGCCCAGCGGGCCGTAGACGAAGCCCATGGCGAACAGGGCCAGCGACAGGAAGGCGCAGATCAGGGCCAGCGAGCCGGCGCCCATCATCACCGGCAGCAGCACGCCCGCGCCCACGGTCATGGCGCAGCCGGCCATCAGCACCCGGCGCGGAGTCGCGGCGTCCGACCAGTAGCCCGAGGCGACGATGCCGCCGGCCATGAACAGGATGGCGAACAGCTGCACGCCCAGGAACAGCTGGCGGTCATAGCCCAGGGTCTTGGCCCCGTAGCCCAGCGCGAAAGCGGTGCTCAGGTAGAACAGCGCGAAGCAGCAGACCACCGCGAAGGTGCCGCCCAGGGTCTCCTTCCAATGGCGCTTGAGCAGCTCGGCCAGCGGCACCGCCGGGGGCGGCTCGTGGGCCAGGGCCGCGGCGAAGGCCGGGGTCTCGGTCAGCTTCAGCCGCACCCACAGGCCAAGGCCCACCAGCACGGCGCTGGCCAGGAACGGCAGGCGCCAGCCCCAGGCCATGAACTGTTCGGGGCTCAGCAACAGGCCCAGGATCAGGAACAGGCCGTTGGCGGCGATGAAACCCACCGGCGCGCCCAGTTGCGGGAACATGCCAAAGCGCGCCTTCCAGCCGGGAGGGGCGTTCTCGACGGCCAGCAGCGCCGCCCCGCCCCACTCGCCGCCCAGGCCGAAACCCTGGCCGAACCGCAGCACGCACAGCAGCGCCGGCGCCAGCCAGCCGGCCATCTGGTAGGTGGGCAGGAAGGCGATCAGCAGGGTCGATCCGCCCATCAGCATCAGCGACGCCACCAGGGTCGACTTGCGGCCGATGCGGTCGCCGAAATGGCCGAAGGCGATCGCCCCCACCGGCCGGGCGAAGAACGCCACCGCCAGGCTGGCGTAGGACGCCAGGAGCTGCATCGAGGCCGAGTGCGACGGGAAGAACAGCGGCCCGAACACCAGCGAGGCGGCCGTGGCGTAGATGTAGAAGTCGTAGAACTCCACCGCCGT
>CBINOL010000019.1:0-51495 GCA_966252285.1 uncultured Caulobacter sp. | reverse complement strand
TTTCCCAGTCGGTGACCGGCGGCGGCGCGCCGTCGACGGCGGGGGTGGAATCGACGCCGACCGTCACCTGGTTCTGGCCGGCGCGCAGCAGCTTGGTCACCTCCAGCGAGAACGGCGTGAAGCCGCCCTCGTGCTCGCCCACGGCCTGGCCGTTCAGATAGACCTTGGCGGTGTAGTTGGCGGCCTCGAAGCGCAGGAAGGCCCGCTGGCCGGGCTTCAGCGCCGGCGTCTCAAACCGCCGCTGGTACCAGACGAGGCCCTGGTAGTGGCGCATCTCCGGCGCGTGGGTCAGCCACGAGGCCGGCAGGGTCGCGGTCGGCGAGCGCTGCATGTCGTATTCGTAGAGCGCCTTGGGATCGGCGCGGGTGACCTGCTCGACGTCGCTGTCGTCGTAGCGACGGTGGCCGACGCCGGGCGGACCGCGATGGAAGCCGGCGATCCCGTCGCGATAGGGATCGACCGAGTAGTTCCATGTTCCCGACAGGTCCTGGCCGTCGCGCCTGTCGGCCCGCGTCAGGGTCGGCCCCGCCTGCGCCGCCGACGCGGCCATGACCAGCACGGCCGCGGCCGCCAGAACGTGCTCGAACACCCGCCGCATCCACCTCTCCCTGCCCTCGCAACGCTGGTAATGCCAACGTTGTCATTGGGCGGGATATTGGTCAGGCCGATTGCCGGTTGTCTAGACCTCCGTGCGTCCCCATCCACCCCCGTCATTCCCGCCCTTGTGGCGGGAACCCCTCTGTCAGTTGTAGGGGCGGGAGGGGCGGCGCGCCCAGCACGCCGCTTGCGACGCCCTTGCGAGCGGAACCAGAGTTTCCCGCCACAAGGGCGGGAATGACGGGAGATAAAGAGTCGGGTTTGCAGGCCCTCAAGCCTTCGGACACTTCGCCCCGGTGTCGATCCAGGCCTTGATGATCTCGCCGAACTGAGCCTGGCTGCCCGGCGCCGGCTTGCGGCCCTCGCCGGGGTTCCAGCCCCAGCCGACCAGATGGTCGCGGGCCATGTGTTCGTGGATCTGCGCCAGGGTCTTGCCGCCGTTGCGGGCCGGGTCCTTCAGCTGGGCGCAGATCGCGCCCAGCGACTTGCCCTGCCAGGCCATCTCGGCGGGGGCCAGGGCCCAGTGCGGGTCGCCGGGGATGCTTTTGACCTGCTGCCCGAAGGTCCTGACGTTGGCCGGCCCGTGGCACGACAGGCAGGGCATGCCGGTCGGACCATGACCGCTCTGGCCGGCGACCATCGGCGGATTGTGCGGATGCAGGTCGTCGCCCTGCGTGGGCGCCCGGGTCGCCGGGTGGCAGTTCAGGCAGCGCGGGCTCTGGATCACCTTGCCGGCCTCGGTGAACAGGGCGACCGAGCGGGCGGCCGGATCCTTGATCGACTGGAAGCTGGCGACGGTCTTCAGGCCCTCGGCCTGCGACGCGGCGGGGGCCGGACCGGCCGCGCCCTGGGTCATGGCGATCACGGCTCCGCCCGCAAGGGTCAGGCCGGCGGCGAGCATCACGGTGGCGAGACGCATGGCGTTGTTCTCCCGCTTGCCCAGCCGCAACGGCCAAGTCAGGCCTTGGTTGCTTTCTCCAGAAATGTCCCGATCCAGCCGGCGATGCGGTTGCTGTCGTTGGGCGCGGCCAGAGAGGCCACGGCCGCGTCGGCTTGTTCCGGCGAGAAGCGCGTGCCGCGCCGGCTTTCGATCAGGGCCGTGGCGTAGGCCGGATCGAACTCCGGGTGGAACTGCATCGAGATGGCCTTGTCGCCATAGGCCAGCACGCCGAACGGGGTGAAATCGCTGCCGGCCAGCACCTGGCCGCCCGGGGCCAGGGCCACGACCTGGTCCTGGTGCGAGCCGGGCGCGCTGACATGGGCCACGTCGTCCATCCAGGCCGCCGGCCGCGCGACCGAATAGCTCTGCAGACCGATGCCCCAGCCCTTGTCGGACTTCACCGCGCTGCCGCCGAACGCCTCGGCCATCACCTGGTGGCCGAAGCACACCCCGACCAGCGGAACCCGGTCGCGGGCGCTGGCCAGAAAGCCCTTCAGCGGGTCGATCCAAGGCAGGTCGTCATAGACCCCGGCCGAGCTGCCGGTGACGACATAGGCGTCGCAGGCGTCGAGCGCCTTGGGCAGCACGCCGGCCTGGACGTCGAAGGTCGTGTAGTCGTGGCCCGGCCCCAGCAGACGCTGGAACATGCCGCCGTAGCGGCCGTAGGCGGAGATCAGGCTTTCGGGCGGTTCGCCCGTTTCCAGAAGGCCGATGCGCATCGAAAAAGATCCTATCGCGTCGCGCCGGGCTTCCACAGCACGTCGCTCGCGCCGTCGGAATTGGCGCGCCGGGCGGCCACGAACAAGAGGTCCGACAGCCGATTGAGATATTTCAGCGCCGGCTGGCCGACGATCTCGCCCTCGGCGCCAGCCAGGGCCACGCAGGTGCGCTCGGCCCGGCGGCAGACGGTGCGGGCCACGTGCAGGGCGGCCGACAGGGGCGAGCCGGCCGGCAGCACGAACGAGGTCAGGGGCGAGAGGCGCTCGTTGATCAGGTCGATCTCGGCCTCCAGCCGCACGACCTGGGCCTCGATCACGCGCAGCGGCTCCCATTCGGGCTTTTCGTTCTGCTCGGGGGTGGCCAGATCCGCGCCAAGGTCGAAGAGGTCGTTCTGGATCCGCTCGAGCATGGCGTCGAGTTCGGGGTCGCCGCCGGCGTGCTGGCGGGCCACGCCAATGAAGGCGTTGGTCTCGTCGACGCCGCCATAGGCCTCGACCCGCAGGGAAGCCTTGCTGACCGGCTCGCCCGTCGACAGCCGGGTCGAGCCCTTGTCGCCCGTGCGCGTATAGATGCGGTTGAGCACGACCACGCCGTTACCTCCTGAAACAAAGCTGCAAAATCAGCCGGCTAGAGCTCTACCGGTGGCTCCACCAGAAAGCGGCCACCAGAACCAGCACGGCGACGAACTGCAGCACCACGCGCAGCCGCATCAGCCGGTTGGAATAGGAGCGGCCGAAATCGCCGCCGCGGAAGAGGGCGTAGATCCCCACGCACAGCGTCGCCAGCACGGCGAACAGGGCGATGGGGATGGCGATTTGGAACAGGTTGGCCATGGCGCTCAACCTAGGCCTCTCGTTTAGCGAACGCCAGCGCCGCCCCGCTCGCCTCAAAATCGCAAAACACGTTCGCCGAGTGTGTTCGTTGAGCGCATTTGCCGCATCGACGGATGAGCACCGCTACCATAGAACGTTTTTCAGCCAAGGTTGATCGATTTTGGCACGATTTGTGGGTTGAATTCCCTTGCACACAAGGGTAGACGGCCCCACCTAAATTCACAGTGCGCGTTCGTTGAACATGATCAACGCCAAGCCGCGGATCGTTCAGCGCAGTTTGTTCCCCGCGGCCGGCCTGGAGAGAGAAATCATGTCGCAGAGCGCACGGCTCGCCGCGGCCCCATCCGAGAGGGACGAAGCCCTCGCGGAAGTCCGCCAACTGATCATCGACCTTCGAGACGCCGCCCAGGATGGGCGCGATCTCGCCCGCCGCTACGCCGACGTCCTGCAAAACGTCGTCGACGAGTACTGCATCGAATTTGAGAAGCGCGCCGAAGCCGCGCTCGCCCGCCTGGAGGCCGCCGCATGAGCTTTGTTTCCGTCAACATCGAGTCTGGTTCCGAAACCCCGGTGAAGCTGACCCGCCGGGCGCTCGCCAAGCAGCGCACCCGCGAACGCGTCCTGTCGGCCGCCCGCCGCCTGTTCAGCGAGCGCGGCTACGAAGGCGCCACGATCCGTGACATCGCCCAGGCCGCCGGCATGTCGACCGGCGCGGTGTTCGCCAGCTTCTCGGACAAGTCGGAACTGTTCGACGAGATCCTGACCGCCGACTACGAAGTCATCTACGCCCAGATGAAGCAGGCCGCCCGCGAAGGCGAGACCGTCGCCGACGCCCTGATCGGCCTGTTCGGCGTGGCCTACAGCTTCCACCTGGAGCAACTGCCGCTGCTGCAAGCCAGCATCGCCGTCAGCTGGACCCGTTCGGACGCCGCCGAAAAGCGCGCCCGCACCGATATCAAGCACCTGTTCGCCCTGATCACCGACGCTCTGGAGCGTGGCGTGCAGGCCGGCGAACTGAAGGCCGACGTGGACGCGAAACTCGTGGCCGAGATCGCTTGGGACGTGTATGTCGCCAACTACCGCCGCGCCGTCTACGACGGCTGGACGGTCGAAAACCTGGTGGCTCACCTGCGTGAACAGCTGAAGCTGATCCTCGCCGGCGTCCGCGCCTAAGGACGATTCCGCCGGGGGGCGGAAACGTCCCCCGGTCGTCCAGGTCAACGACAATAAGAACGAGACATGCGCCCGTTGGGGTCGGGCGTGCGTTTCGATGTTTTGAAATCAGCGCTGCGTGTCCGGAGGGGGAACTGCGTGGGCGTACGCGACGAACAGAAACAGGCGACGCGCGAGCGCGTGCTCGAAGCCGCGCGAGACCTGTTCAACGAGACCGGTTACGAAGAGACCACGATCCGCGCCATCGCCGAACGGGCTGGCGTGTCGGTGGGCAGCGTCTTCACGACCTTTGCGTCCAAGGCCGAGGTTCTCAGCCACGTGATGGAGCGCCGCCTAGGCGATCTCTATGCCGAATTCGACCGGGTGCTGCCGTTCCTGCGCGGCTCCACGGCCGACCGGCTGTGCTCGATCTTCGCCATCCACTACGAGTTCGAGACTCGGCGGGTGCGGCTTTTCCTGGCCCACATCGCCGCCTCCTACAGCCCGAGCAACGACCCGGGGGTGACCCCCTACGGCCGTAACGAGCGGCTGTCGGACATGCTCGAGCAGGTGCTGCACGACGGCGTGGCGCGCGGCGACGTGCGCGGCGACCTCGACCTTGGCCTGACGGTGGAAGTGCTCAAGGCCTGCTACGCCTCCAACTACCGCCTGGCCGCCGCCCGCGGCGCGGGCGCCCAGGAGATGTCGGCGGCCATGGACAAGCAGGTCGCCCTGATCGCCACCGGCTGGGCGCCGCGGCCCTGATCCCTCTCCCCCTTGCGGGAGAGGGTGGCCCGCGAAGCGGGTCGGGTGAGGGCTCGCACGAACGAGAACACCGCGACGGCGTCACGGCTGTAGCGACTTTCGATTTCTGAGAGACCCCTCATCCGTCGGCTATCGCCGCCACCTTCTCCCGCAAGGGGAGAAGGCGCCCGCTCCTAGTTCCCATCCTCCAGCAGCCGCCGGGCGATGACCTGCGCCTGGATCTCGCCCGCCCCCTCGAAGATGTTGAGGATGCGGGCGTCGGCCAGCAGCCGGCTGGCGGCGTATTCCATGGCGAAGCCGTTGCCGCCATGGATCTGCAGGGCGTTGTCGGCGGCGGCCCAGGCCACGCGGGCGGCGACCAGCTTGGCCATGCCGGCCTCCAGGTCGCAGCGTTTGCCCTCGTCCTTCTGGCGGGCGGCGAAATAGGTCAGCTGGCGCACGCCCATGATCTCGGCGGCCATCATGGCCAGCTTGTTGTGCACCCGGGGGAAGGCGAAGATCGCGTCGCCGAACTGCTTGCGGTCGAGCGCGTAGGACAGCCCGACCTCCAGCGCCGCCTGGGCCACGCCGACGGCGCGGGCCGCCGTCTGGATACGGGCGCTCTCGAAGGTGGCCATCAGCTGCTTGAAGCCCTGCCCCGGCACGCCGCCCAGCAGGTTCGCGGCCGGCACGGAAAAGCCGTCGAAGGCGAGCTCGTATTCCTTCATGCCGCGATAGCCGATGACGCCGATCTCGCCGCCGCTCATGCCCTCCGCCGGAAAATCGTCGCCCGGGACGCCGCGCGGCTTGGGGGCCAGCAGCATGGAAAGCCCGCGATAGTCGCTGGTCGCCGGATCGGTGCGAACCAGAAGGGTCATGACGTCGGCGCGGGCGGCGTGGGTGATCCAGGTCTTGTTCCCGGTCACGACATAGGCCTCGCCCTCCAGCACGGCGCGGGTGCGCAAGGACCCGAGGTCCGAACCGGTGTTGGGCTCGGTGAACACGGCGGTGGGCAGGATCTCGGCCGAGGCGATCTTCGGCAGCCAATACTGCTTCTGGTCCTCCGTGCCGCCGGTCAGGATCAGCTCGCCGGCGATCTCCGAGCGGGTGGCCAGCGAGCCGACGCCGATCCAGGCCCGCGACAGTTCTTCCGACACCACGCACATGGCCGTCTTGCCCATGCCGCTGCCGCCGTACTCTTCGGGGATGGTCAGGCCGAAAACGCCCAGTTCGCCCAGTTCCTCAACCAGCTCGATCGGGATCAGCTGATCCTTCAGGTGCCAGTCGTGGGCGAAAGGCGTGACCTTTTCCTCGGCGAAGGCGTGGAACTGGTCGCGGATCATCTCGAAGGTCTCGTCGAGACCGTTGTGCTCCAAGGTCGGACGTCCGCGCGCCTCGGCCAGGCGCTGGGCGACGCGGGTCTTCACCGCCTGCGTCCCGCCCTCGACCATCAGCTTCATGATGCCGTTGGAGAACAGGCGGTTCATCACCGCGCGGTCGGTGACCAGATGAGCGGGGCGGACGATCTCGCCCTGGTTCATCGGCACGCCGCCGATCAGCTGGGCGGCGTATTCGGAGAACAGGAGCTGGGCCAGCAGGGCCTCGATCTCGCCAAAGCGCCCCTCGGCCTCCAGCCGCTCGGCCCAGCCGGCGACCTGGTTCATCAGTTCGGCATAGGCCGCGTACCAGCCAAAGCCGTGGACGGCGTGCTGCTGGGCGTCGGCCAGCTTGCGGTCGATCCTGCCGTCGGGGCCGGCGATGGCGGCCTTCACGGCCGGCCGGGCCTCGGCGACGAAGGTCTGGGCGCTGGTCGCCGCCTCGCGCAGCAGACCCGTCAGGCCCGGCAGGATCAGGGACTTGGACTCCTGGGCGACCGCGTCGGTCATGCTCTCAAACTCCCCTGCGCCGTACTTATGTTTTCCGGCACTGTGATCCCTTTCGCACCTGCGAGCAATGCCGCGACGCAGCATGCGGTTGCGCGAGAGGCCGGGATCGGGGAAGGCGTGCGCCCGCCCCCGAAGGGACGGGCGCGAGGTCGTCAGTTCGGGTCGGAATTGCCCGCCAGCGCCCACGAGAAGTCGGCGTGGGTGTTGCTGGTCGTGAAGTAGAGCGGGTCGCTGAAGAACGCGATCGGTTTGCGATAGTCAGCCGGATAGGGCGCGTTGCCGGCGGTGATCACCGCCACCCCGTGGCAGCTCATGCAGTTGGAGGTGATGCCGGCCGGGATGCCCGTGCTGGTCTCCAGATAGGGGTTGAAGCAGACGGTCATGGTCGAGCCGCCCTGCGTGGTCGTCTGGTCGTAGGCCGTGCAGGTGGCGTAGTTGGTCCACGGGCCGGTCAGGCTGGCCGGCTGGCCCTGCTTGCTGCCGGGGAAGCCGTTGGGCGTGTCGGCGCCCGGCTGCCACCAGAAGGTCTGCCAGGTCCAGAACGGGATTTCCTTGCTGTTGACGTGCATGGCCTGCAGCACGGCGAAGTCGCCGGCCGCGGCCGCATCGGCGCCAGTCAGGCTGTTGGCGGTGTTGTAGTCCTGGGCCTCGGCGGCGCTGAGCTTGACCGAGTAGAAGGTGCTCATCGGGGCCCACAGGAAGGTCTTGCAGGCGCCGGGATCGCGGATGCTGGCGATCTCGCGCGGGGTGGCCGGACGCACCGGGCCCTGGCCGGTCGGTGCCACCAGCACGCAGGTGGTCCAGGTCTGGGGCTCGGGGTTCTGGGCGTTGGTCGAGGCCGCCGGCCCCTGCCACAGCGGCTGCACGGTCAGGCCCTTGGCGTGGACCAGGCCGAACACCGGCTTCAGCTCGAGGCCGCGCACCGGGAACTCCTGCACGCCGCGGTTTTGGGGCGTCGTGCCCGCCGGCCACGAGGCGTTCAGCTTCTGCATGTCGCTGGTGCTGGAGTAGCGGTAGGAGACGCCGCCCGGCCCCGGATGCGAGGCGTCCAGGAAGGTCGCCGCCTCGGGGCTGAACTTGTTGAACGAGGTCACCGTGGTGTCGAACTTGGTCGGCGTGATGCCGCCCCGGCCGTGGTGGAACTGGTTGGGCTGCTGGAAGACCCGCAGCTTGCGCGGCGCGGCCACGCGCTGGGCCACCGTCGTGGTGGCCGCGGCGGCGACGGTCCCGGCTGGCGGCGCCGGCGGGAAGACGTCGTCGGTGCCGGCCCAGGTTTCCCAGATCGGCAGCGACTGGCCGTTGAACGACTGGCCCGAGGGCTGGGCCATGGCCCGCCAGAGCTGCCAGGCGTGGTTGCGCATCGCGGCGGTGTCGGCGTTGGCGATCCAGCCGTTGATCGTGGCGGCGGCCACCGGATAGTCGGCCGTGGTCGGCAGCGGCACCGGCGTGATCACCGCCACGTCCAGCAGCGCCTCGGGCTTGGGCGCGGACGCTTCCGGCTTCTTGTCACAGCCGGCCAGGCCGGCGCACAGCGCGACGGTCGCGGCCGTCGCAATCGCGATCTTCCTCATGGGTCGGTCCCCTTCCCCGACGCGGGGTTGCGGGCCGCGCCATCAAGGCATCCTACCCCGGAAACACGCTCGATAGTTGTGTATTTGCGCACCACGACTTCTGGGTCGGGCGCGCCGGGTTTCGAAAAAATTCCAACATGAACGAATTCTGTCGAACGACCTGACGGCCCGGTTCAGCTTCGGCCTGCGATGTTGCGTCTCACGGGGCCGACGGCTCCGGACCAATTCAAAGGGACGAAGGATTATCGCCATGCACAAGACCAACAAGATCAAGACGATCGGCCTGACCATCGCCGCCGCCGCCACCGCCTTCACAATGGCCTCGGCCCCGGCCGCCAACGCCGTCGAACAGCGCCTGGGCGGCGTCGTCGGCTGCGACGCCTCGGGCAAGAAGCAGGAAGCGGGCGCTGTGATCGGCGGCCTGCTGGGCGCCGTCGCCGGCTCCAACCTGGCCAAGAACGACCGTGGCACGGGCACCGCCATCGGCGCCGTGGTCGGCGCGGGCGCCGGTTCCTACGTCGGCTGCAGCATGCAGAAGAAGCAGGCTTCGAACGACGTCGGCGGCTCCTACAAGACCAGCAACGGCATCAAGATCTCGCACAACGTCGACTCCGCGCCGATGACCAAGATCACCGGCAAGTACGTCGCCCGTTCGACCCTGAACCTGCGCGCCTCGGCCTCGACCAGCGGCCAGCGCGTCGGCTCGGTGGTCGCCGGCGAGACCTTCCAGGCCCTGGGCCGCACCGGCGACGGCAAGTGGATCCTGGTCGGCCAGAACGGCGTCGGCGTCGGCTACGTCTCCAGCGCCTACGTCTACCGCGCCTAAACGAGGTTTGGGGCGCGCTCCCCAACCCCCGTCCCCGCGCGCCCCGAGCGAGCCCGTCTGGTCCCCCGACCAGGCGGGCTTTTCGCGCCTTGATCGCCACTCGGCGGAGTGCAACCTATGGCGCAGCTTGCAACGTACATCGGGGGATTACGTATGAAACTCACAGGCAAGGCCGCTCTGACGGCGATGGTCGCCGCCGCGATGCTCACGGCCGATCCAAGCCAGGCCTACGACTGGGGCGTCGGCGTCAAGATCGCCAGCGTTGAGGCCACCTACATGCCGGGGATCGTCGCCTTCACGATCGACCGAGCTGTGGGAAGCTGCGCCGTCGGTCAACAGCTGCTCTACGTTCCTTCCGGGGCGACGGCCGAGTTGAAGGCCCACAACGCCAACGCCGTCTTCTCCCTGCTGATCAGCGCCCGGCTGACTAACCAGACGGTGGTGATCACCGGCAACAACGCCAACTGCACGGTGCTGTTCGTCAACATGCAGTAGCGCCTGCTCACCCCAGCGCGCTGACGCCGCCCAACCAGGTCTGCCAGAGGATCACGAAACCGCCGTGCAGCAGCACCGCCGGCCACAGCGAACCCGTGCGAAGGCGCATCAGGGCGCAGGCCAGGCCCAGGATCGCCGTGCACAGCAGGAAGTCCCACCGCAGGAACGTCGTGGCGTGCGGCAGGAAGGTCATGGTCTCGAAAGGATGCCAGGCCACGTAGAGCGCGGTGGAGACGGCGACCCACAGCCACGGCCGGCGGGTCTCGTCGCGGCCGGGCAGCAGCAGGGCGCGGAACGGGATCTCCTCGCCCAGGGCCGGTACGATCCAGACGATCAGCAGCCGCAGCGGCAGGCCGGGCGCCGCGTCGGTCAGGCGATAGAGACCAGTCGAAAAGCCGATGGCGGCCATCGCCGCGCCGCTGATCACCGCCGCCAAAGCGCACCACCGCCAGCCGGCGGCGTCCGGCAGGGTCGTCAGGACGGCAAAGAGCCGCCGGCCGATGTCCGTCAACTTGGCGACGGTCAGCTGCGCCACTTCAGCGTGGTTTCCTTGACCGGATTGACGAACGGCCGCCCCTCGGCGCGGCTGGCCGTCCATTCGCGCTTCAGCTGCTGGTACCACTTGGCCTGGGTGTCGGCGTCGTCGATCCAGATCAGGGCCGGGTCGTATTTCAGCCCTTCGTTCTGCAGGTTCACCATGCGGCCGTCCTGGCGCAGGAACTCGCGGGCGAAGGGGGCGATGAGGGCGCGCAGCATCATCACCGGATGGTCCGACCAGATCAGCTGGCTGATGCGCGTCGAGGTCTCGGTCAGCGGGGTGAGGCAGGTCAGGGCCAGCACCTGACGCTTGCCCACCACGATGTGCTCCCAGCGATAGCCGGGCAGGCGGAAGGTGATCTCGATCTCTGGCGCGCCGCCCAGGATGTCATACAGGCGGTTGGCCTTGCTGCGCCCGTGACGGCGCATGACGAAGCCCTCGGGCGAGGGGGCGAAGACCTTGGTCTTCTCCGACTGACGCTTGGACGAGCGGGCCCACCAGGCCTCGTGCACATAGGGCGCGTGGGTGGGGTCCATCAGCCCGACCACCGCGTGGTCCATGTGGGTCTCGAAGATCATCGAGTCGACGATCTTGGCCTCGCCGCCCACCACGCCGGGGAACGACGGCGGCGGCTCGGGCGGGACCCCGTCGAAGCGCGGGTCGCCGCTGATCCAGACGAACACCATCCCCTGGCTCTCGGCCACGGGATAGCGCCGCACGCGGATGCGCGAGACCTCCAGGCCCTGGTCGCTGGTCAGCGAGGGGATCGCGGCGCAGACGCCGTCCGAACCGAACCGCCAGCCGTGATAGGGACACTCGACGCTGGCGCGGCCGTCGGCCTCCTGCGTCAGCTTGCCGGCCGACAGCGGCGCAGCGCGGTGCGGACAGACGTCGCGGATGGCGAACACCTGACCGTCCTTGCCCCGGCTGACCAGCACCGGCTCGCCCAGGATCTCGTAGCGGACGAGTTTGCCCGTCTTCACCTCGCGCGACAGCGCCACGTAGTACCAGGCGTCGAACAGGAAGCCCTTGCCGAACTTGGCGGGCGGGGCCTTGGCGGCGCTTATGGGTTGCGAAGCGGTACGAGCGTCGTCGGCGGGCATGACACGGTTCTAGCGTCACTCCGTGGGCGATTTAAGACCGTGGCGATCCCTTAGCCGCAAAATCCCCGTCAAAGCCTATCGACCCGCCGTTTCCACCAGCCGCTGATAGAACCGCACCATCTCTTCCAGGTTGGCCAAGGTCATGTGCTCGTTGGTGCCATGGATCATCTTGGTGCCGTCCATCGACAGGGTGATCGGCTGGAAGCGGTAGATGTCGTCGGCGATCGGCGACATGAAGCGGCTGTCGGTGGCGGCGATCACCAGGCCCGGTGCGACCGGGGCACCGCTCTCGTTTCCGGCCAGCGAGGCCAGGGTCTTCCAGCCCTCGGACGTCGTCGAAGACACCGGCGAGGGCTCGTTCAGCTGGCGCTCCCAGGCCAGTTGCACCGGCAGGTCGCCGACGGCGCTCTTGGCGCGGGCCATGACGGCCGCCGAGCTGTCGCCCGGCGCGATCCGGTAGTTGATCCAGGCCGTGGCGTCCTGGGGCAGCACGTTCTCCTTGGGCGAGCCCTTCAGCATGGTCGGCGCGATGGTGGTGTGCAGCATGGCCGCGCCCGCCGGCGACCTGGCCGTCTGCTGGACCAGCAGCGGCGAGAACAGCCAGCTGTTGGCCGCCGCCATCTTCACCGTCGGCGAGGCGCTGGGAGCCAGCGACTTCAGCATGTCGGCGCCGGGCCCCTCGAACTTCATCGGATGCGGATGGTCGGCGATGGCCAGCACGGCCCGGGCCAGGGTGGTGACCCCGGTCTGCGGCGGCGGGGTCGAGGAGTGGCCGCCCGGCGCGGGCGCGGTGACCTTCAGCGTGCCATAGCCCTTCTCGGCGACGCCGATGATCGCGGCCGGTCCCTTGGTGACCGGATTGTCGGCCACCACCACCATGCCCTCGTCGAGCACGAACCAGGCCTTGACGCCCCGTGCCTTCAGCGTGGCGGCCACGGCCCGGGCCCCGGCCCCGCCGACCTCCTCGTCATGGCCGCTGGCGATGATCACCGTGCGCTTGGGCGCGAAGCCGCCGGCCGCCAGGCCGTCTACGGCTTCGAAGAGGCCGATCAGCGAACCCTTGTCGTCGACCGCGCCCCGCCCCCAGACCGCGCCCTCGGCCACCACGCCGCCGAACGGCGGGTGCTTCCAGTCCTTCTCGGTGCCGGGCGTGACGGGCACCACGTCCTGGTGGGCCATCAGCACGATCGGCGCCAGCGACGGGTCCGAGCCCTTCCAGGTGTAGATCAGCGCATGACCGCCGACCACCTCGCGGGTCATGGCCTTGTGGGCGGCCGGATAGGTCGCCTGCAGCCAGGCGTGCAGGGCGTCCCATTGGGCAAGATCGTTGTCGGCGGCGTTCTGATGGCTGACGGTCTGGAAGCGGATGGCCTCGCCCAGATGGGCGGCGGCCCGGGCGGCGTCGAACGGACGGGCGGCGGCCAGCGCAACCTCGCCCGCCTGGGCCGGCGGCTTGAAGGTGACGGTCCGCACGACCACCACCCCGGCCAGCACCGCGACCACCCCGACCGCGCCCAGCGCGACCTTGCTCTTCCACCCCATGACGCCCCTCCGCCAAACTGTCAGGACGCGACTGTGCGACGAGGCGACGAGGTTGCCAAGAGTAATTTCGATACGTAATAGATCGAAATATAAAAACTGCCTATTCCCTACCCTCCCGTCATTCCCGCCCTTGTGGCGGGAACCCCTCTTTCAGTCGCAAGGGCAGGAGGGGCGGCGTGCACAGCACGCCGCTCGCATCTCACGTGTCAGCGGACCCAGGGTTTCCCGCCACAAGGGCGGGAATGACGGGAAGAAGGGGAAGGCCCTATCCCTTCACGTGCGTGGTCGGGCGGTCGTGGCCGTCGGACAGTTCTTCGCGCCACTGGCCGCGGTCGTCCTCGTAGGTGATGCCGACCGTATCGCCCGCCACCTTCTGCTCGCCGGCCACGCGCTTGGCGGCGGCCAGGGCGGCGTCGTGGGTGGGAAAGGTCTCCGAGAAGACCGCGCCCAGCTTGTAGGCCCAGCCGCCGTCGTGTTCGACGATGGTGTAGGTGATGTCGGTCATGGCGCACTCCTTCGGTGTCGAAACTGAAGGGATAAGGCCCTGGTTCCGGGCCGGCGTCTTGCATGCAGACGCTGCGTTCCCCCACGCCCATGCCGTCACCCCTCGCCGCTCAGCTCCTGCACCTCCTCGAAGGTGCGCAGGCCGGGCCGCTGGGCGCAGACCAGGACGCCCATGTTGCCGGGCAGGTGCTGGTTGGCCAGCATCTTCTCGTGGGCGGCGGGGATCTGGTCCCAGGGGAACACTTCCGACAGGCAGGGGTCGACGCGGCGGTCGATGACCAGCTGGTTGGCGGCGCTGGCCTGCATCAGGTTGGCGAAGTGGCTCCCCTGCACGCGTTTCTGGCGCATCCACAGGAAGCGGGCGTCCATGGTCAGGTTGAAACCGCTGGTGCCGGCGCAGATGGCGACCATGCCGCCGCGCTTCACGACGAACACGCTGACCGGGAAGGTCGACTCCCCGGGGTGCTCGAACACCAGGTCGACGTCGCGATTGCCCGTGATCTGCCAGATGGCTTTGCCGAACTTGCGGCTCTCCTTCATGTAGTCGGCGAACTCGGGGCCGTTGACCTTGGGCAGCTGGCCCCAGCAGTCGAACTCCTTGCGGTTCAGCACCGCCTTGGCGCCCATCGACAGCACGAACTCGCGCTTGTCGTCGTCGCTGACCACGCCGATCGCATTGGCTCCCGCGACGGCGGCCAGCTGCACGGCGAAGACGCCGAGGCCGCCCGAAGCGCCCCAGACCAGCACGTTCTGGCCGGGCTTGAGCTCATGCGGCTTGTGGCCGAACAGCATGCGATAGGCGGTGGCGAGGGTCAGGGTGTAGCAGGCCGCCTCCTCCCAGGTCAGGTGCCGGGGCCTGGGCATCAGCTGGCGGGATTGCACCCGGCAGAACTGGGCGAAGCTGCCGTCCGGCGTCTCGTAGCCCCAGATGCGCTGGCTGGACGAGTACATCGGGTCGCCGCCGTTGCACTCCTCGTCGTCGCCGTCGTCCTGATTGCAGTGGATGACGACCTCGTCGCCCAGCTTCCAGCGTTTGACCTTGGCGCCCACCGCCCAGACGATACCCGAGGCGTCGCTGCCGGCGATGTGGAAGGGATGCTTGTGGCCGTCGAGCGGGCTGATCGGCTCGCCCAGGGCGGCCCAGATGCCGTTGTAGTTGACGCCGGCGGCCATCACCAGGACCAGAACCTCGTCCTCGCCGATCTCCCAGGTGGGCACCACCTCGACCTGCATGGCCGAGCCCGGCGGGCCGTGGCGCTCCTTGCGGATCGTCCAGGCGTACATCGATTTGGGCACATGGAACGGCGGCGGGATTTCGCCGATCTCGTACAGGTCCTTCACGGGAGACGCGGTCGTCTCGAGGGTCGCGGTCGTCATGTCACTCCCCGGCTTTGGGCCCGGCTCTTCGGCGCTGCAACATGAACGCCGAAATGGCTGTCTGCGCTCCGCGGTACGGTTCGGCGCGAGGAGAAAACGCGCCGTCCGGCCGTCGTTCTTATCGTGTTCTCCGGCCACGCTCGGCGGCTGGGTATGGCTGAGGCTGGGACAAGCGTCCGGATCTGGCAAGCGGAATCCTTGTGCGTCGCAGCATGGTTGCGCGTGAAACCACCGGCCGCGCCCGAGGTTGCGCGCTTCCCATTCGCGCCGCGCCGGGCGAGGTTGGCCCCATGACGCAGACGATCCCCCCGATGCTTCACGTTTCGCGGCCCACCGGCTCGATCATTCTGCTGGAGCTGGACGCCCCGCCGGCCAATGCGCTGGGCCTGACCCTGCGCGCCCAGCTGGTCAGGGCCCTGGACGAGATCGCCACCGACGACGACGTGCGCGCGGTCGTGCTGACCGGCCGGGGCGGCGTGTTCTGCGCGGGTGATGATCTGCGCGAGGCGGCCGTGCGCGGCGACGGCGCCCTGGCGGCGGTCGAGGATTTCAACCGGCTGATGGACTGGGTCGAGGCCCTGCGGGTGCCGACCATCGCCGCCGTCGACGGCTGGTGCTTCGGCGGCGGGCTGGAGCTGGCCCTGGCCTGCGACATCCGCCTGGCCAGCGACCGGGCGACCTTCGCCGCCTCGGGGGTCAATATCGGCCTGGTGGCTTCGGCGACGCGCCTGCCCCGCCTGATCGGCGCGTCCCGGGCCAAGGCCCACCTGCTGACCGGCGCCCAGTTCGACGCCGCCCGGGCGCTGTTCGACGGGATCGTCACGGCGGTCCACACGCCCGGCACGCTGCTGCGCGAGGCCATGAGGCTGGCCGAGGCGATCTCGTCCCGCGCGCCCTTGGCCGTCGAGGCGACCAAGCGGGTGATCGACGGCAAGGCCTATGTGGAGGAGGAGCTGCCGGCCCTGATCGCCAGCGTCGACCACCAGGAGGCCATCGCCGCCTTCATGGGCAAGCGCACGGCCGACTTCCGCAGGAAGTAGAGCCTATTCGGAGGCCTTCTTGCCGCCGAACTTGATCAGGCCGAAGCCGACGGCGAAGCCCAGGATCAGGCCGATGGCCATGTTGTCGATCAGCGCGCCGAAGATGATCCCGCCGCACACGCCCAGGACAAAGCCCACGCCACCCTTCTTCGTCATCGAACGCCCCTTGAAACCCAGGCGCGCATCAACGACGAGACGGATGATAGGGTCAAGGTCAGGGAACAGAACGGACAGCCCACACCAACTTCCCGTCATTCCCGCCCTTCTGGCGGGAACCCCTGGTGCAGCGCGCAGGTGAGGCGCAAGCGGACCGCCAGCGGTCCGCCACATCTGCCCTTACGGCTTACAGAGGGGTTCCCGCCACAAGGGCGGGAATGACGGGAGGTTCTAGCGGCTCTCGCCTCAAACCGGCCGGTCGCCCGCGATCGTCACCCGGAAGCCCGAGCGCACGTCGGGGAAATAGTCCCAGATCGCCTGGTGCCAGGTGCAGCGGTTGTCCCAGAAGGCCACCGAGTTCTTCCGCCAGCGGAAGCGTACCTGGAAGTCCGGGTTGCCGGCGTGGTGGTAGAGGTAGCCCAGGATCGCCGCGCTCTCGGCCTTGGGCAGGCCGACGATGTGGGTGGTGTAGGACGGATTGACGAACAGGCTCTTGCGACCGCTGACCGGATGGGTGCGCACCACCGGGTGGGCGGTGCGGTTGTACTGCCGGTCGATGTCGGGGAAGAGCGCCTTGTAGATCGGGTTGGCGTCGTGGACGGCGGTCAGGCCCTCCAGATAGGCCTTCATCCGCTCCGACAGGGTGTCGTAGGCCGCGTACATGCTGGCGAAGACGGTGTCGCCGCCGTCGTCGGGCACGATGGGCATGTGCAGGATGCTGCCCAGCGGCGGCTCGGGATCGCAGGTCAGGTCGGAGTGCCAGCTCTCGCCGGCCACGAACTTGGAGTTCTCGTCGGCGTGGATGGCCACGACCTCGGGATGGTCGGCCAGGCCCGGCACGCCCGAATGGATGGCCAGCGGCCCGAACTTGCGGCCCAGCGCCTTGTGGGCGTCGTGGGTCATCTCCTGGTCGCGGAAGAACAGCACCTGGTACTGGGTCAGGGCCTGGTGCAGCTCCTCGAACTGCCGGTTCGACAGCGGCTGGCCCAGGTCGACGCCGAACACCTCGGCGCCGATCCGGCGGGTCATCGGCTTCACTTCCAGAACGTCGTACGCCATCGAAAGCTCTCTCAACTTTGCTTGGTCGCGTGGCAGGCGCCGAAACCGCTCACACTTTCGGCTGCCACGCTCAGGACTTGATGAACTGGCCGCGCACATAGACGAGCGGCGGCTTAGACTCGTCGATGCGGACGGAAACGACCCGGCCGACGAGGATCTCGTGGTCGCCGCCGTCATGGGCGGCGTGAAGTTCGCACTCGACCACCGCCACGCAGCCGGCCAGCACCGGGGCGGCGGTGGCGCCGGACTCCAGCGCGGCCAGGGCGAAGCGCTCGTCGCAGCCCGACTTGGCGAAGGCGTAGGCCAGCTCGCCCTGGTCGGCGGCCAGGATGTTGACGCAGAACACCCCCGCCTCGCTGACGGCCGCCAGGGTGCGGCTGCCGCGCTTGAGGCAGGCCAGCACCAGCGGCGGATCCATCGACAGCGACGAGAAGGCGCTGACCGTCGTGCCGCTGAGGCGTCCGTCCAGCGCGGTGGTCACCACCGTCACGCCCGCCGCGAAGCCGCCCATGGCCTTGCGGAACAGGGCGACGTCGGGAATTTCCAGGGCCTGGGCCGCGCCCATCACTCGCCCCCGAACGGGTTGTCGCCATAGACCGGCGGGGCGCGGTTCTCCGCATCCCCTGTCTCGGCCCGACCGCAGACGGCCAGGGCGGTGAGGGCGTAGACGAGGGCGCTGTCCACCAGATCCTTCGGGGTCGGCCGCCAGCGGGCGAAGCCGGTGGTGATGGCCGGGATGCGGTGCATGTTGAAGACGTTGTGGTCGCGCCACATGCTGGAATAGACGCTGGCCGCGCGGGCCACCGGGTGGCCCAGCGACAGCTGGGTGGCGACGTCCACGGCCCCGACCAGAGGGGCCACCTCGGCGGCGTCGGCCTCGAACCCATGGCGAACGACCACCGGCTCGATCTCGATCCCCGTCATGCCCGTCTCGCGGACCATGGCTTCCAGCGAATGCTGGATGTCGGCCACCCGCTGGCGGGGATTGAGGCCCACCTCCAGATAGAGGTTCACCCGCTCGGTGCCCGCCCCGAAGGCATAAGGGATGCCGCCACGCACCGCCGCCAGCTGCGACTTGGGCTGGGCCACGCCGCCGGGGCTCTCATACAGGCTGGCCTTTTCCCACTGGCCGCTCCAGGCGTGGATGGCCTGCGTCAGCTTGCCCAGCTTGTAGATCGGGTTGGGGTGCGCCTCGGCGCTGACCGGATGGCTGAGCAGCGGGGTGAACACCCCCTCGCCCCACACCGTGATCTTGAACACCGCATAGCCGCAGCCGACCCAGGTGAGGCCAAAGTCGCAGCCCTCGGCGGCGATGGCGTAGTCGGGGGCGACGCCGCCGTGGTGGAACAGGTAGTGGGCCCCGATGTCCTTGCCCATATAGGCGACGCCGCGATGCTCCTCGATCGGCTCGGGACCGATCTCGCCGGGGCAGGCGGTCAGGTACATCTTGCCGGCCAGCTCGTAACCCGCCGCCTTCAGCGCCTTGGCGGCGATCAGGAAACAGGCCATCGGCCCGCGGTCGTTGGCGATCGGATAGCCGTAGAGCTTGCCGTCCTCCAGCCAGCACTTCTCCCACTCGGGATTGGCCAGGGTCGAGGGGCTGTACTTGTAGGCGTCCAGGTCCGGGTTCCAGGTCGGCGCCTCGGTGTCGAGGTGGGCGGTGAAGAGGAGGTTCTTGCCCACACCCTTGCCGCCGTGCGTGCCGATGACGTTAGGCCGCTCAGGCGTGGCCCCGACCTTGCGCGGCGAGAAGCCCTCGCGCGCCATCCAGTCGTAGACGTAATTGGCGGCCTCCAGCTCCTTGCCCGAAGGCGCGGGGATGTTGCCCAGCGCCAGGGCCAGTTCGACGATCTCGCTTTCGCTGATCGCCGCGGCGATGGCGGCGCGGTCGGCCTCGGTGACGACGTAGGGGGCGGCGACGCCCGCGAGGTTGGCGAACCCGTCGGCCATCACGCGGCCTCCTTCCAGGCTTTGGCGACCTCGACGCTGTCGGTGAGGATCGCGGTGTTGAGCCCCATCGTCTTCAGAGCCACCTCGTGCAGGTCGGGCTCGTAGGCCGCGCAGGCGTCGGCGGCGACGAAGACGTGGTAGTCGAGGTCGAAGGCGTCGGCGGCGGTGGCCGCCACGCAGCACTCGGTGGTCAGGCCGCAGACGACCAGGGTGTCGACGCCCATGGCCTTCAGGCGGGCGTCGAAGTCCGTGCCGACGAAGGCGCTGTAGCGGGTCTTGGCGATCACCAGTTCACCCTCGGCGGGCTGGGGACCATAGAAGGCGCTGCCCGGCTGGCCCGCACGACACAGGGCCGCCTCGCTATCGGGATCGCCGCCGCGCCGGCGCATGCGCTCGCTCCAGGCCGGGCTGTCGGTGTCCGGGCTGGTGAAGAGGCCGACGAACACCACGGGCACGCCGGCCTCGCGCGCCGCCTCGACCAGACGGCCGGCCGCGTCGACGGCCGGTGCGGCGAGCCCCAAGTCGACGCCGTATTGGCCCAAGAGGCCGTCCGGCGAGGCGAAGTCGACCTGGATGTCGATCACCGCCAGCGCCGTGCGGCCCGGCGCGATCCAGACCGGCAAGGTGCTCATGAGAACACCGAGCGCAGGCCCGGCAGGATCTCCGAGCCGAACATCGACAGGCCTTCCACGTAGTCGGGGAAGATCAGCATCAGCCCGTCCAGCTCGCAGTCGGTGACGAAGGCCTGCACCTGCTCGGCGCAGGTGGCGGGCGAGCCGACCACGGTGTGGGTCATGAAGGCGCCCTGCTGGGCGGCGACGGTCGACAGCTTCTCGGCCGGCACGCCCCAGCTTTCCAGCATGGCCAGGATCGCGCCCATGTCGGCCCCGCCCTTGTAGCGTTCGACGAGAGCCTCGGCGCCCGCGTCGCTCTCGGCGTGAACGACCGTGCACATGGCGTAGGTCTTGATGGTCTTGCCCATGCCCTCGGCCGCGATCTTGGCCCGGCGGCTGGCGTCGCGGCGCTCTTCGGGCGTGCGGCCGCCGATGAAGCAGACGTCGGCCTCGCGCACCGAGAACTGGAAGCCCCGGTCGCTCATGCCCGCGCAGATCAGTTCAGGGCGCGGCTTGGACAGCGGCTTGGGCTTGGACTGGCAGTCCTTCATCGTGAAGAACTTGCCGTCGAAATCGACGCTGTCCTCGCTCCACAGGCGCTTGACGATCTTCGTCCATTCCTCGGTCAGGACGTAGCGGTCGTCGTGCGTCAGGGCGTCGTCCCAGGCCCCCATCTGCGCGAACTCGCCGCGATAGGCGCCGGCCACGATGTTGAGGCCCGCGCGGCCGCCGCTGATGTGATCCAGGGTGGCGATCATCTTGGCGGCCACCGCCGGGTTCTGCAGCAGCGGGTGGATGGTGGCCCAGATGCGGACGTTCTTGGTGGCCTCGGCGATGCCGGCCATCATCGTCACCGACTCCAGGGCCGTGCCCCAATGGTCGGTCTCGCCGCCGAAGCCGCGGAACTTGCCCATCGACATGACGAAGTCCATGCCGACCTCGTCGGCCTTCACGGCGGCCGCCTTGTTGGTCGCATAGAGGCCGTCGAGGACGGGGGTGGTCTTGGAGATGATCCAGCCGCCGTTGGCCACCGGCAGGAACACCCCGAAGTCCTTGTGCTTGGAAGGGCTGTGGAACATGGCGGACATCCTCGGCTAGGCGGCGTCTTGCAGCAGGGTGGGAACAGGCTCGCCGACGGGTTCGGCCTCGGTGGCCTTGCGCGGCGGGCGCATGAACAGGGCCGCGACGAAGATCAGGCCGATCACCGCGGCGAAGAGCTGGAAGGTGGGGGCAAAGCCGCCCAGCTGGTCGCGCATCAGGCCGCCGATCACCGGCCCCAGGGCCGAGACGGCGCCGACCAGGCAGACCATCGAGAAGAGCTCGAGATTGTTCTTCCGGCCGTAGTAGTTGAGCAGCAGGATGCTGACGGCCAGCACGGTCAGGCCAAAGCCGATCCCCACCCCGACGGCGAACACCATCATCACCGGCCAGCTGGTGGCGTGGGTCAGGGCCAGCAGGCCGACGGCCATCACCCCCTGCGCGCCCGCCAGCAGCCAGCGCGGATCGATGCGGTCGCCCACGAGGCCTCCGCCGGCCCGGGCGGCCACCTGCATCAGCGACTCCAGGCTGATCGCGGCGATGGCCACCGTGGCTGGCACGCCCAGTTCGCCGAAGTGGCTCGGCGCCAGGCTGACGGCGGTGACCCCGCCCAGCAGGTGGGCGAAATAGGCCGCCAGGATCACCCAGAACTGCGGGGTGCGGACGGCCTCTTTCACCGTCCAGTCGACGGCGGTGCGATAGACCTTGGAGCTGGCCGGCGCATTCTCGATTTCTTCGGCCACGGCCTTGTCGGTCTCGGCGGCGGCGGCGGCCAGCCAGGCCTTGCTGCCGACGAGCGCCGTGCAGATCAGACCCACCACCAGCGAGGCGGCCGCCTGCATCCACCAGTAGGGCCGCCAGGCGCCGCCGGCGATCTCCATGCCCGACAGCGCCATCCACGGCCCGACGACGCCGCCCAGCGAGCCGATGGTGAAATAGATCCCGAACGGCAGGGCCCGCTTCTTGAACAGCATGCCCAGCACGTGGGTGCCGGGGATCAGGGCCATCATCTGGTAGCCGACGCCCAGCAGGGCCGTGCCGACCAGGTAGACGGCGAGGCCCGGCGTCGCGGCCAGGCACGAGAAGCCCGCCACCATCACCGCCGAGCCGGCGATGATCGTCAGCCGCACGCCCAGCTTGCGGATCAGAAGCGCCGGCAGCCACGACGAGCCGCCGCAGAACGCCCCCAGCAGGGTGAAGCCCAGGAAGGCCGGACCAAAGCCCCAGCCCTGCTCCTTGATCATCGCCGGCAGCACCACGCCCAGCGACGAGAAGGTCGAGGCGGTGATCAGGAACAGCAGCAGGGCGAAGACCGACAGGATCAGCCAGGGACGCCAGGGGGAGGTCGACATGGCAGGACTCCTTGGAGACAGGACAAGGAGCGACGCGCCCGTTGCAGCGAGCGCGCCGCAGGGGAACTAGAACTTCCGGGACAGGGTCACGCGCCACTCGCGGCCCTTTGACGGCAGGGCCGCCAGGTTGGCGTAGGTGTCGCCGACCGGCGTGAAGTAGAGCTTGTCGAACAGGTTATCGACGTTGAGCGTGGCGGAGTACGGCCCGTACTCGTAGGCCACGGAGCCGCTGGCCACGGCGTAGTCCGGATAGACCACCGCGCCCGGCACTGTGCCCGAGGTCTTGGTCACCCGGGTCACGCCCAGCGTCGCGGCGACCTTGCCCCAGGCATAGGCGTCGGAGGTGTAGGCGCCGTAGAGGCTGAGCACCGATTTCGGGATCAGGGTGTAGTCGTAGTCGCCCGGCCGGACGCTGTCGAAGCTCCACACCACATAGGAGCCGCCAAAGCCGTTGGCGCCGCTGACGCCGACGGTGTGGACCGGCACGTACTGGAACGAAGTGTCGGGACCCTTGACCGTGGTGTGCTGGGTGTTGCCCGAGAAGGTGAAGCTGAAGTGCTCGCTGGCCAGCCAGCGCACCTCCAGCTCCACGCCCTTGGCGCGGGTGCCGGTCGGGGTCTGGGTGATGCCGGTCAGCTGGGTGCGGTTTTGGCGATAGCCGGCCAGCGAGCCGACCAGCGTGCCCTGCAGCCACTGGAACTTGACCCCGGCCTCGGCCAGGTCGCCCTCCGAAAGCCAGGCGTCGCCGGCGTCGGCCACCAGGCCGGGCGCGATATCGCCGGCCTGGCTCATCTCCAGCGCGCTGGCCTTGGCGTAGGTGATGTAGGGCATCAGGCCGAACGGCGCCTTGTAGGTGGCGCTGGCGGTGTAGGTCCCCTTGCCCTTCGAGGCGTTCTGCTCGCCGGCCACGGTGTACGAAAGAAAGCCGGTGTCGTGCGAGGTGACGTCGTAGTCGTCGTAGCGGCCGCCCAGCATCAGGTTCAGCTTCTCGCCGACCATGATGTCGGTGGTGAAGAAGAGGCCGGCCTGCGTCCATTCCGAGCGGTTGTCGTTCTCCCACTGCACGCCGTCGCCCGGATTGAAGGGGCTGCCGATGAGGTCGGTGGGGGTGGCGCCGAAGGCGATGTCGCGGCGGTCCAGCGCGATCAGGCCGCTGTTGTAGCTTTCGCGCCGGCGGCCGTCGAAGCTGCGGTAGGAGGCGCCGACGAACGACTTGGCCTTCACCGCGCCGTCCATGAACTCGTTGGCGAAGTTCCAGGTCAGGCGGGCTTCCCAGACGTCGCTGTCGAACCAGGCGGGATAGCCGTAGGAGACGAAGCGCTTGTTCTCCAGGGCGTCGTAGAACAGCTGCAGCTTGAGCGAACTGTCGGGCGACAGCTCCTTGGCGACGTCGAAATAGAGGGTGTTGGTCTCGGTTTTCGAGAAATCGGCGCCCGAGATGTAGACCGTGCGCGGCGACAGCTTGGTCGTGCCGACGCCCGTGTCGAGCGTGTGCTTGGCGTCGGTGGTCGGGAAGCCGTAATAGGCCAGGTACATGGCGCTGGCGTACGGATAGAAACCGATCTCGTTCGGCGTCAGCCGGCCGTTGCCGTCGGCGTCCACCAGGCTGGTGTCGCGGCCGGTGATGTAGGTCCCGTTGTCGATCAGGTCCTGGGTCAGGCGGTTCCAGCCCGGCGTCTGCACGTCGCCCTTCGAGCGGTAGAGCATGCCGCCGACGGCGGTGCTCCAGCCATTGCCCAGGTCGAAGTCGGACGACACCTGCAGCGTCTGCCTGCGCGGATAGATGCCACGATAGTAGCTGTGGCTGTCCTCGACCTCGCCGTAGACGTGGACGCCCCCGACCACCTCGCCGAGGTTCACCGGCAGGCCGACCTGGGCCGTGGCGTTCTTGCGGTTGTAGCTGCCGTAGGTGGCCGTGACCTCGCCTTGCGTCTCCGACAGATAGCCGCCCTCGCCTTTCCCGGACTTGGGGATGAAGTTCAGCATGCCGCCGACCTTGCCCGAGCCGTAGATCGGGGTGGGCGGGCCACGCACGATCTGGATCTGGTCGGCCGCGCCGATCGGCGTCGAATAGGTGCCGCGGTTCTCGATCCGCTTGAAGCCGCGGAAGTAGTTCTCGGCCAGGGTGCCGCGGATGTTGAGCGCACCGGGCACGCCGTAGAAGCTGGCGGTGTAGGTCCCCGGCGACACCGCCGTCAGGCCGTCGATGGTCTCGATGCCGTAGCGCTGCAGCGTCAGGTCCGAGACGAAGCTGGCCGAGCGCGGCGTCTCGATCAGCGGCTTGTCGAGGCCGAAGACGGTGTTGTTGGGTTCCTTCTCGATCAGCCCGGCCTTGTCGCGGGCCCGCACGACGATCTCGTCGACGGCGTCCGGCGCGGCGGCCGACGGATCCGGGTCGGCCGCGTGGGCGGCGCCGGCCAGGGCGAGCAGAACGGCGGCGGAGCAGCCCGCGAGCAGCATTCCTTGGTTCGACATGACGGTCCTCGTTCAAGGCCGTCGCACTCCCGCCCTCGGCGGTTATCCCCAGAGCGACGCCTCTTGGAGAAACCATCGCCTCGCCTCGTTCCCGGCGTCCGGGGCGGCATCTGTAATTTCACTCAAAATGTTCGAGACGCCCACGATTTGTCCCGCCGTGCGCGGCTTTCGCCCACGGCGGGACCAAGGAACTTGATCCAGAGCGAACGAGACCCCGACTCAAGCGCCGTGCGGACGTGATCGCGCCTAGGGACCGGAAGATCGCCGCACAACGTCCGATAGTGTCGCAGCCCGCCGCCACCTTGCTCTCGACGCCGCCGGGCAGTCCGGCGACTGGAACAAAAGAAGAACAATGAGCCTCAAATCCCTCATCGGCACTTATGCCGACACCACCGGTTCGTGGAGCATCCTGGCCAACGGCGCCAACAACGACTCCCCCGGGATCACCGCCGCCTTCGCCGGCTCCGACATCGGCTGGGTCGCCCAGCAGGGCGGCCAGTACCTGATCGAATGGGACGCGGTCATGCCCGTGGGCAAGTCCCTGCTGATCGAGCCGGGCTGCACGTTCCGCATCAGGAACGGCGCCACCCTCTATCTCCTCGGCGAGGTGGACCTGTCGCAGGAACGCCAGGTCTTCATCCTGGAAGGCACGGGCAAGGTCGTCGGGCTGCGCAGCCTGACGCCCGAGATGCTGGGCGCCCAGGCCGGGAACGCCAACGACGCCTACTTCATCCAGCAGGCCCACAACTGCCTGGAAGCCAGCGGCGCGGCCCTGGGCGGCCCGATGGAACTGCGTCTGCTGAGCCGCGAGTACAAGCTGCACGCTCCCATCTTCCTGCGCCCGACCCAGACCTTCTCGCTGACGCTGCGCGGGGCCGGGGTGATGAACGACGGGACCCGGCTGATCGCCTCGTCCGACACCGCCCATCCGTGGAGCGGCCAGGCCGGCCAGGCCCTGGTCAACCTCACCGCCACGGCCCTGCCCAACGCGGCGGGGGCCTATGCGGAGGCGAGGATCGAGAGCCTGGGCCTGGTCTGGAACGCCGGCGGCTGCGCCACGGGCCTGCGCCTGACGGGCGGCGATCCGCTCAAGGCCAACGTGCTGCAGGACGTCTTCATCCAGGACTTCGAGATCGGCCTGCACCTCGCCGACGCCCGGATGTGGAGCATCCAGCGCTTCGGCGTCTGGGCCGAGAACAGGTCGAACGCGCTGGGCTGCCTGATCGACGGCAGCAGCGGCGACTGCAGCTTCCACGACGGCCAGCTGACCATGAAGCTGGCCACCGGATCGCGGGCCCTGCGCATGGCCGCGGCCTCGGGCGACTGGATCGCCGGCCTGCGGTTCAACGGCGTGATCTTCTACCACGCCGACCGGGGGATCGAGATCCAGACCACCGGATCGGGCATGGTCGGCGACGTCTGGCTGAACCCCGGCTGCCAGTTCGAGGGCGACAACGAGACGCCCGGCGCGGGGACCGCGCGCGTGGCCTCGCTACAGGCCGACGGCGGCAAGATCGACAACATCAACTTCAACGGCGTCTATGTCAGCGGCTTCGCGGCCCAGCAGCCGGCGGTGGAGATCGTCGCCACCGGCACGGGCGCGATCAATGACATCAGCATCGTCGCCAACTGGTTCGTCGGCGTCCGGGGGCCGGTGATCAGCGCCTTCAACGCCAACGGCCTGATCGTCGCCAACAACCGCTTCCGCGAGGTCGATACGACCAACATGCTGCAGTTCGCCCTGGCCAAGCGGATCGTGGTGTGCGGCAACACGCTGTTCCAGGCGAACGCCGCGCTGACCAACAGCCTCCAGATCGAAGCGACCTGCGACGACTTCGTCGTCGCCGACAACGTCTTCAAGAAACCGATCGCCAACCTGGCCGGAACCTCGGCCAGCCGCATCGTGGCCAACAACGTCTGACCCGGCATCGCCGGCGGCCCAGCGCCGCCGGCGACCTTTCGGCGAGCACATGACGAAGATGTAATCTGTGGCTGAAAAGCCTAGCTGTTTACAAACGTATTACAACGCCCCACATTGCCACTCATGGTCGCGCTGAACACGCCTTTGAGTGTCCGGTTGTCCGAAGAGGACGCCCTTTTTCTCGCCGGTCTAGAACTGGAGGGCGCCATCACGGCCAGCGACAAGGTGCGCGGCCTGATCCGCCAGGCCCGCCGCCGCGCCGAGACCCCGGCCGGCTGGGACGCGGCCCTGGCCGCCGCCCACGACATCGCCGCCCCGGCCCTGAAGGCCCTGCGCGCGGCCGAGCTGGCGTCCGACCGCCACTCCACCGTCGCGATGGCCCTGACCAGCGCCGTCGAGGAGATGCTGGCCGTGCTGCTGGCCGCCCCGGCCGAACTGGCGGGCGCGGATCCACAGGCCCTGGCCCGCCACGAGGCCCGCCTCGTCGACTGCGCCGCCCGCCTGACCGAGCAGATGCTGCGCTGGGGCGTCACCCCCAGCGCCCCCGCCTACGATCCGACGATCGTCTCCCGCCGCGTCGCCGCCCTGGGCGAGCTGACCCGCCTGATCACCGCCGCGGGCGATCGCCCGTCGGCCGCCTGACGAGGACCCGATGGCAGATACCCTGCGCGCCCGAGTGGGACGCATCGTCAGCGGCGGCGCCCATGCGCTAATCGACGCCCTGGAAGAGGTGATGCCCGACGCGCTCGGCCAGCAGGCCCTGCGCGAGGTCGACCAGGCGATCGACGAGGTGCGCGCCGAGCTCGGCCGCGCCATCGCCGCCCGTCACCTGGCCGCCAAGCGCCTGACCGAGCAGTCCAGCCGCCACGACGACCTGTCGGCCCAGATCGAGCTGGCCCTCGGCCAGGACCGCGAGGACCTGATCCGCGCCGCGCTGGAGCACCAGCTGGACATCGAGGCCCAGATCCCGGTGCTGGAGACCGCCGTCGCCGACGCCGCCCAGCGCCAGGCCGAACTGGAAGGCTATCTGGCCGCCCTGCAGGCCACGCGCCGCGAGATGGCCGAGGACCTGACCGACCTGACCGCCGCCCGCGCCAAGGCCCCACAGCCGCCGACCGACGCCGAACTGGCGCGCGGGGCCAAGCTGTCGGAACTGGAGCGCCTGGCCCGCGGCCACCGCATCGACGAGCGCCTGGCCGCCTTGCGCGCCGCCCGCCGCTCGGAAGGCTGAGCCGATGTGGGGGTTCCTGTCGGCCGACGGCAACACGATCTTCCTGGCCGCCCTGCTGCTGATGCTGCTGATCGGCGCGGTCGAGGCCGCCGGCCTGGGCGCGGGCCTGGGCCATGACGGCCTGGACGGTAACGACGCTTCACTCCTGAACTGGCTGAACGTCGGCCGCCTGCCGCTGTTGATGGTGATCGTGGTCTTCCTGTTCGCCTTCGGGGTGACGGGCCTGGTCCTGCAGCAATTGATCGCCGGCGTCTTCCGCCACCCGGCCCCGGCCTGGCTGGCCGGACCGCTGGCGGCCGCGGTCGCCCTACCCTTCACCCG
This sequence comes from uncultured Caulobacter sp., assembly GCA_966252285.1. Classification (GTDB taxonomy): domain Bacteria; phylum Pseudomonadota; class Alphaproteobacteria; order Caulobacterales; family Caulobacteraceae; genus Caulobacter. The sequence continues at coordinate 23,510 of CBINOL010000019.1, read as the reverse complement.
GGTGCTGAGCCGCCTGCTGGCGCGCATCCTGCCGGGCGACGAGACCACCGCCGTCTCGCGCGAGACCCTGGTCGGCCGCGTGGCCGTGATCGTCACCGGCGAGGCCCGGGTCGGCTCGCCCGCCCAGGCCCGGGTGCGCGACGCCCATGGCCAGACCCACTACGTGATGGTCGAGCCCGACGAGGACGGCGAGACCTTCGCCCAAGGGACCAGCGTCATCATCGTGCGCAACGCCGGCGCCCGGTTCCTGGCCATCCGCAACGAGAGCGAGGCGCTGCTGTGACGCCCGCCTTCGCCTTCCTGCTGTTCTTCCTTTTCCGCTTTCCCAAACTTCGGGGGTAATTCCGCATGCCTGCCCTGATCGAGATCGCCGTCATCGCCGGGGGGAGCCTTGTCGGCCTCCTCATCCTCGGCCTGATCCTGGCCCGCCTCTACAAGCGCGCCTCCAAGGAAACCTCCTTCGTCCGTACCGGCTTCGGCGGCGAGAAGGTGGTCATGAACGGCGGCGCGCTGATCCTGCCGGTGTTCCACGAGACCATTCCGGTCAACATGAACACCCTGCGCCTGGCCGTCGCCCGCAACAACGAGCAGGCCCTGATCACCAAGGACCGCATGCGCGTCGACGTGCTGGCCGAGTTCTACGTGCGCGTTCAGCCCAGCTCCGAGGCCATCGCCAGCGCCGCCCAGACGCTGGGCCAGCGCACCATGCACCCCGAGCAGCTGAAGGAGCTGGTCGAGGGCAAGTTCGTCGACGCCCTGCGCTCGGTGGCCGCCGAGCTGACCATGACCGAGCTGCACGAACAGCGCACCCACTTCGTCCAGAAGGTGCAGCAGGTCTCGTCCGAAGACCTGCTGAAGAACGGCCTGGAGCTGGAGACCGTGTCGCTGACCGGCCTCGACCAGACCGCCATGGAATACTTCAACCCCTCGAACGCCTTCGACGCCGAGGGCCTGACGCGGCTGACCGAGGAGATCGAGCTGCGCAAGAAGCTGCGCAACGACATCGAGCAGGACACCCAGGTGCAGATCCGCACCAAGAACCTGGAAGCCCAGCGCCAGACCCTGCAGATCACCCGCGACGAGGAATACGCCAAGCTCGAGCAGGAGCGCGAGCTGGCCACCCGCCGCGCCGAGCAGTCGGCCGAGGTCGCCCGCCAGCAGGCGGAGAAGACCCAGGAAGCCGAGCAGGCCAAGATCGCCAGCGAGCAGCAGATCGAGCAGGCCAAGATCACCGCCGACCGGGCCGTGGCCCAGCAGCGCATCGCCATGGAGCAGGAACTGGGCGAGCGCGAGATCGCCAAGGAACGCGCCGTCGAGACCCAGACGATCGAAAAGGCCAAGGCCATCGAGCTGTCCGAGCAGGACCGCGCCATCGCCGTCGCCGAGAAGTCGCGCGCCCAGTCCGAGGCCCAGGCCGACGCCGACAAGGCGCTCGCGCTCGCCGTCGCCGCCGAGGAACAGGTCAAGACCGTCCGCGAGCGCGAAGCCGCCGACCGCCAGAAGATCATCGAGCTGATCGAGGCGACCAAGGAGGCCGAGCGCGAGGCCATCGCCGTCAAGGTGGCGGCCGAGGCCGAGAAGACCGCCGCCTCCGACCGGGCCGAGGCCCTGCGCGAGGAAGCCAAGGGCGCGGCCGACAAGACCCGCATCGAGGCCGAGGCTTCGGCGGAGTCCGTCCGCCTTGCCGCCGAGGCCGCCCGCGTCCGCTACGACGTCGACGCCTCGGGTCAGGAAGCCCTGAACAAGGCCGCCAACCTGCTGTCGGCCGACCAGGTGGCCATGGCCATCCGCATCAAGCTGATCGAGAACCTCGACCGGATCATCGCCGAGTCCGTCAAGCCGCTGGAAGCGATCGACTCGATCCGCATCGTCCAGGTCGACGGCCTGAACGGCGCGACGGGCGGGGCGGCGGCCAACGACTCCGGCGCCGGCGGCTCGAACGGCGGCGGCAACCTCGCCGACCAGGTGGTCAGCGGCGCCCTGCGCTACCGGGCCCAGGCCCCGCTGCTCGACCAGCTGATGGCCGAGGTGGGCCTGAACGGCGCGACCCTGCCGGGCCTCACCGCCCCGCTGTCCGATGTCGCCCCGACCACCGCGACCGTGGTCGACGACGTCCCGGCCCCGCGCCGCGCCAAGAAGGCCAAGCCCGCCGCGATCGCAGCCCCGATCGCGGTCGAGGAAGAGGAAGACGGCGAGGAGGCGTAAGCCTTCTCCTCATTGCTGACCATCGGAAGCCGTCGCCCCAAAGGGCGGCGGCTTTCTTCTTGCCCCCTCCGCTCGTCATCCCGGCCGAAGCTAGCGAAGAGCCGGGACCCAGGGGTCGCCGCAACATATTGGTCAGCTGCGGAATGGGTCGATCAAGCTCCGCGCCCAGTCTCCTGGGTCCCGGGTCTGCGGTCCGCTTCGCGGCCCTTCGCCCGGGATGACGACAGAACGGGATGTGGGAGCTAGATCCGGTTGTACGGATACCGGTCGCGGATCATCCGCTGGAAGAAGCGTCCCTTCGAGCGCGAGCGCGTGAAGGCCGCCGTCACCCGCTCGGGCACGCCGACATAGACGTACGCGTCGCCGTCGTTGAAGGTGACGAAGAGCTTGCCGTGTTCGGGTTCGTAGTCGATCGCTCGGATCGCGGTGGAGTCCACGTACATGCGCGAGACCTTTCTTCGGAAAGGGTTCGGAACGAGGGTCTACGAAGCTAAGAGCGCATGGGCCGGGCGGGCGGTTCCGACCATGGCCGTCACGGCTTTGAGCTTCCTGCGTGAATAAGCTTCAGCTCCCCGCGCGCGGCCGTCCTTGCGCCGCATCAAAGGTTCGGGGAGGACCGCCAAGCCCATGCAAACCCATGCCCTCGTGGCCATCGTCACCCTGGCGGCGCTGATCTGCTACATCTGGATGATCCTGCGCGTGGGCGCCGCCCGCGCCCGCACCAAGATCGACGCCCCGGCCATGACCGGCCACCCCGACCTGGAACGCGCCGTGCGGGTGCAGGCCAACACCCTGGAATGGCTGGTGATCTTCCTGCCGTCGCTGTGGCTGTTCGCGATCTACTGGAACGACCTCTTCGCCGCCGCCGCCGGCGCGGTGTGGATCCTCGGCCGGATCATCTACGCCCTGTCCTACGCCGCCGACCCGAAGAAGCGGGGCCTGGGCTTCGCCATCCAGGCCTTCACCACCTTCGCCCTGCTGCTGGGCGCGCTGGGCCGGGCGATCTGGGTGGCGGTGACCGTGGGGATGTAGAAAGACCGTCACGACGGCCGTCGAGGAAAAAGGCTCGTCATCCCGGAAAGCCCGCAGGGCTTATCCGGGACCCAGGGGACTAGGCTCAGCGTCCAGGCTCGCCCCCATTGGCGGTGGCCGATACGATGCGGCGGCCCCTGGGTCCCGGCTCTCCGCTCCGCTGCGGCCGGGATGACGGGCTTTGTTTTGGCGGGAAGGAAATTGAGGGAAAGCTCTCAAAAGCCTATAGCCCCGCCATGGTCCTGCCCGTCGATCCCGCCCGCTACAGCGCCTTCCTGGCGGCCATGTTCGTGATGGCCATCACGCCGGGCCCGGCCAACCTGTTCGCCATCGCCACCGGCATGGAGAAGGGCAAGGGTGCAGCATTGCTGGGCGTGGTGGGGATGAACACCGCCAGCCTGGTGTGGTTTCTGTTCGCGGCGCTGGGCCTGGGCGCGCTGATCGCCGCCTTTCCGGCAGCCTTCCATATTCTCGCCCTGGCCGGCGCGGCCTATCTGGTCTGGCTGGGGATCAAGTCGATCCGCGGCGCGCTGAAGCCGGCCAACGCCGAGGGCGCCGCCCTGGCCGGGGTGCGCATGTCGTCCAGCCGCTCGGCCTTCCGCGACGGCTTCACCGTGCAGATCGCCAATCCCAAGATCCTGCTGTTCTTCGGCGCGGTGCTGCCGCCGTTCATCGACGTGCAGCGGCCGCTGGTCCCGCAGCTCGTCATGTTCGCCGCCGCCACCATCGGCATGGACCTGATCAGCATGAGCGCCTACGGCCTGGGCGGCGCGGCCCTGGCCTCGCGGATGAACGAGCCGGCCTTCCGCAAGGGCTTCGGCATACTGGTGGGGATCCTGCTGATCACCGCCGCCGGCCTGATCGTCGCCCGGGGCTGAAGGCCCGGCGTTCTACAGTCGGCCAGCAATCTCTTTTTACATCGCGGCAACGTGTTCGCCTTGGCGAAACCGCAAAGCTCAGCCATGCATTGTGGTACGGGAGTATAGTGTCGTCCCAGAGGAACGCGTCATGCCCATCAAGAAGGCCAAATGGCTCGCGCTCGCGGCGGTCGCCGCGGTGCTGAGCGCCTGCGCCACCGCCACCCCCTATCAGCCGGCCATTCCGGGCCAGAAGGCCTCGGGCGGCTTCACCGAAATGCGCCTCGAGGGCGACCGCTACCGGGTCGGCTTCGCGGGCAACAGCCTGACCAGCCGCGAGACCGTCGAGCGCTACCTGCTGTACCGCGCCGCCGAAGTCACCGTCGAGCAGGGCTACGACTGGTTCGAGACCGCCGACCGCCGCACCGACCGCACGGCCCGCACGGTGATCGACGAGGATCCGTTCATGCGGCCGGGCTTCGGCTACGGCTACCCTTACGGCTACTGGCGCCCGTCGTGGCGCTATTACGGCCCCCGCTACGGCGGCTGGCGCGCCTGGGACCCCTTCTGGGGCGACCCCTTCTTCGCCAACCGCGCCGAGGTCCGCACGATCGAGAAATTCGAGGCCAGCACCGAGATCGTCCTGCACAAGGGCGCCAAGCCCTCGGGCGACCCGCGCGCCTACGACGCCCGCGAGATCATCAAGAACCTCGAGCCGACCATCCAGCGGCCGGCTCCGGGGCAGTAATCGCAGAAGCCCCCTTCTCCCCTTGCGGGAGAAGGTGTCGGCGAAAGCCGACGGATGAGGGGTCTCTCAAAAACAAAACGCCGCGACAGCCGATCAGCTGTCGCGGCGTTTTTCGTGCGTGCAACCCCTCACCCGACCCCACTCCGTGGGGCCACCCTCTCCCGCAAGGGGAGAGGGATCAGGTTACGCCACGCAGGCCTCGAAGCCCTTCTTCAGCGCGGCCTCGTCGAGGTCGCGGCCGATGAAGACCATGCGGCTGTAGCGGTTGTCCTTGTCGGTCCAGGGGCGCTGGAAGTCGCCTTCCAGGATCATGTGCACGGCCTGGAACACCAGGCGGCGCTCCTCGCCCTTCACGTCGATGATGCCCTTGGCGCGCAGGATGTCGACGCCCTTGGCCGCCAGCAGCTCATTGAGCCAGACGGTGACCTTCTGGCCGTCCACCGGCTTGTCGAGGGTCAGCGAGATGCCCTTCACGCCGTCGTCGTGGATATCGCTCTTGTGGTCGTGGCCATGGTGGTGATGCCCATGGTCGTGATCGTGACCGCAATGCTCGTCGTGCACGTGGTCATGGTCGTGGTGATGGTGCCCATGGTCGTGGCCGCAGTGCTCGTCATGGACGTGGCCCGGCTCGCCGTGGGCGGGGTTGAGGAAGTCCGGCTCCAGCTCGGTGATCCGTTCCAGGTCGAAGCTGTGCTTGCCGATGATGGCGGTCAGCGGGACGTTCGAGCGCTCGGCGCGGTGGATCGGGGCCAGCGGGTTGATCTTGCGGATCCGCGCCTCGACGTGGCGCAGGTCGCCCTCGTCCACGAGGTCGGTCTTGTTGAGCACGATCTGGTCGGCGAAGGCGATCTGCTCGACCGCTTCCTTGCTGTCGGAAAGACGCAGCATGATGTGCTTGGCGTCCACCAGGGCCGTGACCGAGTCCAGATAGGTGCGGGCCTTGACGTCCTCGTCGACGAAGAAGGTCTGGGCCACCGGGCCCGGATCGGCCAGGCCGGTGGTCTCGACGACGATGGCGTCGAAGCCGCCCTTGCGCTTCATCAGGCCCGACAGCACGCGGATCAGGTCGCCGCGCACCGTGCAGCAGACGCAGCCGTTGTTCATCTCGAACACTTCTTCATCGGCGCCGACCACCAGGTCGTTGTCGATGCCGACCTCGCCGAACTCGTTGACGATCACGGCGTAGCGCTTGCCGTGCTCCTCGGTGAGGATGCGGTTGAGCAGCGTGGTCTTGCCGGCGCCGAGATAGCCGGTCAGCACGGTGACGGGGATCTTGCCGGGAGCGGGAGCGGTCTGGGTCATGGCGGGTATTTAGGGCGGCGAGAGGCGGAGCGAAAGCTGCGAAGGAACATGCTCCCCCTTCTTCCCGTCATTCCCGCCCTTGTGGCGGGAACCTCTGGTTCCGCTCGCAGGTGAGACGCAAGCGGACCGCCAGCGGTCCGCCCCATTCACCCTTGCGGCTGACAGAGGGGTTCCCGCCCCAAGGGCGGGAATGACGGGAGGTTAAAAGGAGGAGTCCCCGCCACTACGTCTTCAGGAACGCCACCGCCAGGCCGACCAGCACCAGGGCCGCGCCGAGGATCGTCTCCTCGTAGCGCTCCAGCCAGTCGAGGTTCAGGCGGCGCACGCCGGCCAGGGAAAGCCCCGTGAACAGCAGCATGCCCGCCGCCGTGGCCGCCAGCAGCACGATGCTGAGCAGCAGGAACGCGCCCCAGCCATGCTTCATGCCGGCCAGGTAGTAGGGCAGGAAGGCCTCGCACGGCGACAGCGTCAGAAGCACCACCAAGGCCGTGATCGCCGCCCGGTCGGAGGCGTAGGTTCGCCGGCCGGCCTCGGGCATCGCATGGCTGTGGCGCCCGCGCGCTATGTAGAAGAGACCCACGGCCACCATCAGCCCGCCGACGATCCAGTGGAACAGGTGGCCAAGGCGCGGCTCGAGCGCCAGGCCCGCGATCACCAGGACAAGGCCCAGCAGGATGGTCAGGGCCACGTGGCCCAGGCCCGCCAGCAGGGTCACGCCCAGGGTGCGCCCCGCCGACCATTTCTGCGCACGGCCGACCAGCACGAACGGCAGCCAATGGGTTGGCAGGGCCGCGTGCAGGAAGGCCACCATGAAGCCGGTGGCCGCGATAGAGGCGAAGAAGGCGGACGTCACGCCCGCGCTATAGCCTGTTACAAAGTAACGAGCTAGCGGAGTCATGCGCCGGCAACTGTTCGTCTCGCGCGGCGGTGCTACAACCTTGGCCATGACGCCCGGTCCGCAGCTGCAAGCCGCCCTCGACGCCGCCTATGAGGTGTTCGCGCGCCACGGTCGGCCGACGGCGCTCGACGCGCCGCCTCATCGCAGGCCCGAGGCCCTGCTCGCGAACCTGACGGCCGCGCCGCTGCGAGAGCTGTCCTGCGAGGCGGTCGGCCCCTACGCCGGCTGGGCGATGACCACGGTCGGCGACAGCGGGAACTATCGCCACTTCCTGCCGCGCCTCCTCGAGCTCGCCGTCCAGGGAGACTGCCCCCACATGGGGACCGATCCCGACCAACTGGCGCGGAAAGTCCTCTACGGCGGCTTGTGCACATGGCCCGCCGACGAACGCGACGCGATCCTCGCCGTCTTCGAGGCCGCCGCGCGCCAGGCGATCGGCGAGCCCCTCGACCAGGCCACGCCGGACCCGTGGCTGACGGGCCTGGCCGAAATGGGAGCATCCGTCTCGCCGCTTCTGCAGGCCTGGCTGGCCGCCGATTCGCTGGACGCGAACCTGCATCTGGTCGAGGCGGTCCGCTCGGAAGCCCACGCCTCGCGCCGCGGCGACGAGGGTCAATCGGCTCCCGAAGTCCAGGCGCTGCGGCTCTGGCTGCGCGGTTCGGCGGTGCGCGAGCGCCTGGAAGCCCTTCTGCTGAAAGCCCCCGAAGACGAAATCTGGAGGGTCGAGGCCGCCCTGATCGAAAGCGCCGCGTTCGTCTGACCGCCGTCCGTGGCAGGACGACACATTGAATCACGTCAAGGGCTTGAGAGGCCCCCTTGGCCGTTGACTCACAGGCTTTCGGCGCTATAAGTGCGCCCCTCTCGCCCGCCGGGTTTCCTAGCGGGCGTTCCGTATTTTGCGAACAGCACGTTATTTAAGGCGCTAACCTATGTACGCGGTCATCAAAACCGGCGGCAAGCAGTACCGGGTCCAAGCCGGCGACCTGCTGGTCGTCGAGAAGCTCGACGGTCAACCTGGCGCGGAAGTCGCCTTTGGCGAAGTTCTGCTGCTGGGCGAAGGCGAGGCCGTGACGGTCGGCGCCCCCACCGTTGACGGCGCCGTCGTCAACGCCACCCTGATCGAAACCCGCAAGGGCGAGAAGGTGAAGATCTTCAAGAAGATCCGCCGTCAGGGCTATCGCCGCACCCGCGGTCACCGTCAGGCCGAAACGGTCCTGCGCGTGACGTCGGTCGCCGGCGCCGGCAAGGAAAGCAAGTGGGACGGCACGATCGACCTGACCCCGAAGGTCATCCTCGACGCCCGCGCCCGCGGTCTCGGCGACGCTGCTGTCCCGTTCACCATCCCGGAAGCTCCGGCCGCCAAGGCTGAAGCCGCCGCTCCGAAGAAGAAGGCCGCGCCGAAGAAGGCCGCCGCCCCCGCTCCGGAAGCTGAAGCTTAAGATCCGCCAGGATCTTTTTGGATTGATCTGACCCAGGTCCGCGCGTCGGAAACCGGGTCAAAGATTAGGAGAGCATCATGGCTCACAAGAAATCTGGCGGCTCGTCCAGCAACGGTCGCGACTCAGAATCGAAGCGCCTTGGCGTAAAGAAGTTCGGCGGCGAGAAGGTTCTCGCCGGCAACATCCTCGTGCGTCAGCGCGGCACCAAGTTCTACCCGGGCGCCAACGTCGGCATCGGTAAGGATCACACCCTGTTCGCCCTCGTCGAAGGCGCCGTGGGCTTCGTGACCAAGAAGCACAACCGTACCTACGTGACCGTGGCCCCGGTGGCCCAGGCCGCCGAATAGTACGATCAGAAGTCTCTCTTCGGATCGTGCTTCCACAAGAAGACGATCCGGACGCGACGAATACGAAGCGGGGAGTCCGGACGCCGGACTCCCCGCTTTTGTTTTGTCCACGTTCCAGAAAAAGCCGCATCCAGGCAATTGGAGCGTCACGGTCCCGCACTATCTGAGGCGCGTCGGAGTATTCGGCGCCTCGCGTGAAGAAGGGCCGGGAAAGGGAGACGCGCCATGTGCGTGATCGAAAGAAGTCCCGTCATAGAGACGCGGCGGCTCGCCCTGCGGGCGCCGGACATGTCCGACGCGCCGCGCATCGCCAGCCTGGGCGCCGACTACGCCATCCCCAAGATGACCACCCGCATGCCCTGGCCCTACGGCCAGGCCGACGCGGAAGAGTTCGTGGCCCGCGTCCAGGCCCAGGACTGGAGCCGCAACGCCACCTTCGTCATCGACTTGGAAGATGCTGGCGTCGTCGGCGTGCTGGGCTTCTTCCCCAACGAGGACGGCCGGCTCGAGGTCGGCTACTGGATCGGCCGGCCGTTCTGGGGCCGGGGCCTGGCGACCGAGGCCCTGCAGGGCGCCCTGTCCTGGGCCGCGCATGACTGGCGGCGCAAGCTGGTCGTCGCCGGCCACTTCGCCGACAACCCCGCCTCCGGCCAGGTGCTGGTCAAGGCCGGCTTCCTCTACACCGGGGTGGTCACCGAGAAGGACTCTGTCTCGCGCGGGGCCAGCGTGGCGACGCGGATGATGGTCTGGCTGGCTTAGGGGCGAGCCGCGCCTTCCCACAATCCCGTCATTCCCGCCCTTGTGGCGGGAAACCCTGGTTCCGCTCGCGCGAGAGGCGCCGGCGGGCTGCTCGGCAGTCCGCCCCTCCTGTCCTTGCGGCTGACAGAGGGGTTCCCGCCACAAGGGCGGGAATGACGGGAGGTGGAGGTGACGGAATACATCATATAGAATGCCGATCCATAATATGGGAGGTATCATGCATCGTCGCGTTCTGGCCGGTCTGGCGCTGGCTCTGACCCTCACCGCGCCCGCCGCCGCGCTCGCTCAGGCCAAGAAGCCGCTCTACCGCGACCCGGTGTTCGACGGCGCGGCCGATGTCGCCATCGCCTGGGACAAGACCGACAAGCTGTGGCGGATGTTCTACACGAACCGCCGCGCGACCCTTAAGCTGGAAGACCCCAAGGACGTCGCCTGGCTGCACGCCACCGCCATCGGCGTGGCCACCTCCAAGGACGGCCTCTCGTGGAAGTACGCCGGCACGGCGAACATTCCCGCTGCCTGCACCGGTGAAACCCTGTGGGCGCCGGAGATCTTCACCGAGAACGGCGTCCACCACATGTTCCTGACCGTGGTGCCGGGCATCTTCCACCGCTGGAACCTGCCGGAAGCCGGCGCCAAGATCGTCCACCTGACCTCGACCGATCTTGCGGCCTGGACCTGCGCCGACACGCTCGACCTGGGCTCGGACCGGGTGATCGACGCCGGCGTCATCAAGGCCCCGCAGGGCGGCTATCGCATGTGGTTCAAGGACGAGCGCAAGGACAGCCGCATCTTCTTCGCCGACAGCCCGGACCTGAAGACCTGGACCCGGCAGCCCGGCTTCGTCGCCGACTTCGCCGGCGAGGGCCCCAAGGTGTTCTTCTTCGAAGGATCCTGGTGGATGATCGCCGACGCCTGGAAGGGCCTGGCGGTGCTGCGCAGCAAGGACGCCGTGACCTGGGAGCGCCAGCCGGGCTTCATCCTCGACAAGCCGGGCAGCCAGGCTACCGACCGCGACCTCGGCCACCACCCCGACGTGGTCGTCAACGACGGTCGGGCGCTGCTCTACTACTTCGTGGGCCAGGGCAAGGAAGAGGAAGCCAAGACCGATCCGGTCTGGAACCAGCGCACGGTGATCCAGCTGGGCGAGCTGAAGGTCGGCAAGGACGGCTGGCTGACGATTGACCGCGAGGCGGTCGTGAAGAAAGGCCTGAAGGCGGCGCGCTAAAAATCCTCCCCCTGAAGGGGGAGGTGGCCCGGAGGGCCGGAGGGGGAAGTCCCTGGTGGGTCAGTTCAGTCGTCGACGGGAGCAACTACTGCCCCCTCCGTCGGCTTCGCCGACACCTCCCCCTTCAGGGGGAGGATCTTTCTAAGCCGCCCGGTGGGTGTGGATCACCTTCTGGGCCCCCTCGCGGAACCGCTTTTCGGCGGTGACGATGCGCTCGCACAGGGCGTCCAGGTCCGACAGCAGCGAATAGGTGGCGTAGATGGGGATCTCCATCATCGCCACCTGCGCGCGGGGCATGAACTCGCAGTACTTCTTCCACGAGATGTGGTTGTCGCGAGCGGTCAGGGCGCGCTGGCCCAGCGGGTTCCACAGGTTCAGGTCGACCAGCTCGTCGCGGCATTCCTTCATCACCGGCAGGGCGATGTAGAGGAACAGGAAGGTCGGCGTGGCCGCGCGGCTGAACTGCGGCTGCACCTGCATGTGCCAGATGCGGAAGGCCTCGAAGAAGTTGGCCTTGCGGGCCGGATCCGGCGGCAGCCAGCTGGCCTCGGTGTTGATCACCTCGGCGGCGCTGGCCGCGCGCTTGACCAGCTCGTCGGCGCTGCGGCCGCCGGCCATGGTCTTGGACAGGGCGCCGACCGGGATGTTCAGCTTGCGGGCCACGTCGGTGAAGCTGACCTGCTGGCCGCCCATCGGCGTGAACTGGCCGAAATTGGGAGCGTTCGGAGCCTTGGCGCGGCGGATGGCGGCGGCCTCGTGCTCGATCTTCTGGGCCTCGCGCTTCTTCTCGGCCTGAATGCGGTCGAACTCGGCCTCGTGCGCGGCCTGCTCGTCGGGCGTCATCCAGCGGGCGCGGCCGGGGCCATAGGTGCGCTCGAGCCGGTTGATCAGCACCAGCACGTGGTTTTCGGAAGGCTTTCGGCCGATGTCGCCCAGGAAGGCGCGGAAATCGCGCCACGTCCCGGTCACGCCGGTGCCGCGGCTCATCAGGATGTTGCGATGGATCGACGCCTCGCCCGCATACTTGCGGCACAGCGTCTGCAGCGTCAGGTCCTTGAGGTCCTGATCGAGTTCGTCCCTGACGTTCGCTTCCGTCGACAACGGACGCCTCCCCCCTCCACGAGAAATAGAGAATTTTCGCCCCGAGACGGTTTGTCGCACTGCGTGTTTAACATTTCGTCACGACGCCGAACAGCGTTTAAGGCAGCGCTTGTTTGTCGCAATATCGACACGGGCGGCGCTTGGTCGCGCGTTCCACAGGTGGCGCCAAGTCCATTTTGCTCGACGCGAAACCCGTGTTGGGACAAAAGACGCCCATGAAATTCCTGGATCAATGCAAGATCTTCATCCGCTCCGGAAACGGCGGCGGCGGGTCGGTGTCTTTCCGACGCGAGAAGTACATCGAATACGGCGGCCCCGACGGTGGGGACGGCGGTCGCGGCGGCGACATCTGGATCGAGGCCGTCGAGGGCCTCAACACCCTGATCGACTATCGCTACCAGCAGCACTTCAAGGCCGGCACCGGCGTGCACGGCATGGGCCGCCAGCGCCACGGCGCGGCCGGCGACGACATCGTCCTGAAGGTCCCGGTCGGCACCGAGGTGCTGGAGGAAGACAAGGAAACCCTGATCGTCGACCTCGACGAGCCGGGCATGCGCGTGCTGCTGGCCAAGGGCGGCAACGGCGGCTGGGGCAACCTGCACTTCAAGGGTCCGGTGAACCAGGCCCCGATGTGGGCCAATCCCGGCCAGGAGGGCGAGGAGCGCTGGCTCTGGCTGCGCCTGAAGCTGATCGCCGACGTCGGCCTGGTGGGCCTGCCCAACGCCGGCAAGTCGACCTTCCTGGCGGCCGCCAGCGCCGCCAAGCCGAAGATCGCCGACTATCCCTTCACCACCCTGACCCCGAACCTGGGCGTCGTGGACCTGTCGACCAGCGAGCGCTTCGTCCTGGCCGACATTCCCGGCCTGATCGAGGGCGCGTCGGAAGGCGCAGGGCTCGGCACCCGGTTCCTGGGTCACGTCGAGCGCTCGGCCACCCTGATTCACCTGGTCGACGCCACCCAGGACGACATCGTCGGCGCCTGGACCACCATCCGTGGCGAGCTCGAAGCCTATGGCGACGAGCTGGGCGACAAGTCCGAGATCCTGGCGCTGAACAAGATCGACGCCCTGGACGACGAGACCCGCGCGGCCAAGCAGGCCGAGCTGGAAGCCGTCGCCGGCGTCAAGCCGATGCTGATCTCCGGCGTGTCGGGCGAAGGGGTCACCGAGCTCCTGCGCGCGGCCTACCGCCAGGTCCGGGTCCGTCGCGGCGACGCGGTGGCCGAGATCGAGGAAGACGAAGACCACATCGAGGAGACGCCGGGGGGCTGGCAGCCGTGAACCTGGGGGTCGGGGGACCTCTGGGCCAGGCCCGGAGGATCGTGTTCAAGGTCGGCTCGGCCCTGCTGGTCGACGCCGCCACCGGCGCGGCCAACAGGGGCTGGCTCGAGGCGTTCTGCGCCGACGCCGCGGCCCTGCGCGCGGCCGGCAAGCAGGTTGTGGTGGTCTCGTCCGGCGCGGGGGCGCTGGGCCGCCGGCGCCTTGGCCTGTCGGGCCGCAAGATCACCCTGCCGGAAAAGCAGGCCGCGGCCGCCGCCGGCCAGAGCCTGCTGATGCGGGCCTGGGAAGAGGCGTTCGAGCCGCACGGCGTCGGCGTCGCCCAGATCCTGATGACCCGCGACGACACCGAGACCCGCCGCCGCTGGCTGAACGCCCGCGCCACGGTCGAGACCCTGCTGTCGCTGGGCGTGGTTCCCGTCGTCAACGAGAACGACACGGTGGCCACCGAGGAAATCCGCTACGGCGACAACGACCGCCTGGCGGCCCGCGTGGGCCAGCTGGCGGGCGCCGACCTGCTGGTGCTGCTGTCGGACATCGACGGCCTCTACACCGCCGACCCGCGCCGCGACCCGGCCGCCACCCACATCCCGCGCGTCTCGGAGATCACCCCGGCGATCGCCGCCATGGCCGAGGGCGCCAACGCCGCCGCCGGCGTGGGCACCGGCGGCATGGCCACCAAGATCGCCGCCGCCCGCATCGCCCGGGCCGCCGGCTGCGCCACCCTGATCACCCTGGGCTCGCGCCCGCGCCCGCTGGCGGCCATCGAAGAGGGCGCGCCCGCGACCCTGATCGAGGCCGCCGCCTCGCCCGCCGCCGCCTACAAGGCCTGGATCGCCGGGTCGCTGGCCCCGCAGGGCTGGGTGACGGTCGACGCCGGCGCCGCGGCCGCCCTGAAGACCGGCAAGAGCCTGCTTTCCGCCGGGGTGCGCGCCGTCGAGGGCCCGTTCGAAAAGGGCGACGCCGTCCGCGTCCGCGACGAGACCGGCCGCGAGGTCGCCCGCGGCCTGGTGCGCTACGACAGCGCCGACGCCCTGCGGATCGCCGGCCTGCGCAGCGACGCCATCGAGGCTGAACTCGGCTTCACCGAAGGCCCGATGATCCACGCCGATGATCTGGCGGTGGGCGGCTGATCCATGCCTGAGCCCTCCCCCTTGATGGGGGAGGGTTGGGTGGGGGTGATTGGGGCGTCAGCGGCTGAACCGCCGCATCACCCCCATCCCCGCCCCTTCCCCCATCGAGGGGGAAGGGAGCAGTCCGCGCTACTTCAAGAACCCATCCACCGCCTTGGCGAAGGCCTCGGGCTGGTCGGCCATGATGAAGTGGCGGCTTCCCTCGATGCGCACCAGCTTCACGCCGGGCAGGGCGTCGTATTCGCGCATCCACAGCGCCCCGACCACGGCCGGCGGCAGCGCGCCCTCGGCGTCGACGGCGTAGAGGGCGGTGACCGGCGTCTTCATGGCCGCCAGGCCGGGACGAGCGTCCAGCGTCATCACCTCGGAGATCGCCTTGGCCACCGCCTTGCGATCGGACGCCAGCGACCAGGCTACGATGGCCTCCTGCATGGCCGGGGTCTTCGACAGGCCCTTGGCGGCGGCCGCCTGCTGGGCGGCGAAGGCCTCGGGGCTGGCCGACAGGACGCCGGCCGCCATGCGGTCGGCGAAGGGCTTGGCGCTGGCGCTCGTCGCCGTCGGGCCGAACATGGCGCTGTAGAACGGCAGGCTGTCGACGGTCATGACCTTGCCCACGAGCCCGGGATTGCGCTGGGCCAGCAGCAGGCCCGACAGGCCGCCCATCGAGTGGCCGATCACCGCCGGCTGCTTGAGGCCGGCCGAGCGGATGTAGGCCGCCAGGGCCTCGACCGCCGGGTCGACGAACGGGCCGTCGCCGCCGGTCCAGGGCTGGCCGGCGAAGCCCGACAGCTGCACCAGGTGCACGCGGTGCGTGGCCTTCAGCCGGTCGGCCAGCGGCCGGAACGCCTCGCGGGAGGAGGCCAGGCCGGGCGCCAGGATCACGTCGGGCCCCTGCCCCACGACCTCGACGGTCAGGCGGTCGCTCACGATGGCGGGCTGCGCCCTGGCGACGGAAACGGCGATCCCGAGGCCCAGCAGGACGGCGAGGACGATGATGCAGGCGCGCGCGACCGCGCGGCCGCCGAGGAAGGCGAGCGACATGGGGGTCTCCTAGCTTTCAGGGAACGTCTTCAGCGGACGTGCGGGTTTTCGAAAATCTCTTCGATCGGCCGCTCGAAGATGGCGGCGATGCGATAGGCGAGGTCGAGCGAGGGGTCGTGCTTCTCGGTCTCCAGGGCGTTGACCGCCTGGCGCGAGACGCCCAGGGCCTGGCCCATCTGCTCCTGGGTCCAGCCGCGCTCGACCCGCAGCAGCTTCAGGCGGTTCTTCATCGCGTGCTCCGGATGAAGGGCGAGACGACGCCGAACACCGCCCAGAACAGCGGATAGATCAGCCAGCCGGGCAGGTGCGGCGCGTGGGCGTAGCTTTCGCCGAAGCCCCACACCGAGAACAGGGCCATGGACACGCCCGAGGCGATGATGAACTGCCGGGCGACCAGGGCGCGGACGAACTCGTCGGACTCGGCCATCAGGGCCAGGGTCGCCCAGATCTGCCCGATCACCGGGGCCGACACCACCAGGGCCAGCGCCCAGGCCGCCACCGGCGTGCGGATGTCGTCGAAGGCGCCGAAGATCGCGCCGGTGTTGACCAGCACGTAGGGGATCATGAACGCCATGGTGCGGATCACGTAGCGCTTCTGCGCCGAGGTCTGGAACTTTCCGATCGCCAGCATGGCTCGCCTCCCGTTGATGTAAGGCAAACCTGACACGAGCAAAATGTCATGTCAACCTGACATTATGTCGGGAGATCCTGACATGCCGTTCAAGCTTTCTCGGACCGCCGCCAGCAATTGGCCATTTCCCCGGGGGAGCAAAAAGCCTAGGTAAGCCTCAATCTGAGCATATCCGGGGACGGACGAGCCATGGACGACGCGGCCGGAGGCCTGCAGGCGACGATGAGAGCGATGGGCCAGGCGGCCCGCGAAGGCGCGCGCGCGCTTCGCCTCGCCACGCCAGCCCAGCGCACCGCCGCCCTCGTCGCCATCGCCGCCGCCATCCGCGCCGAGGCCCCGGCCATCCTGGCCGCCAACGCCCGCGACCTGGAGAAGGCCGGCGCCAACGGCCTGACCCCGCCGATGATCGAGCGGCTGATGCTGAACGAGGCGCGCCTCGAAGGCGTGGCCGCCGGCGTCGAGGCCGTGGCCGCCATTCCCGATCCTCTCGGCGTCGAGACCGCCCGCTGGACCCGGCCCAACGGCCTGGACATCGCCCGCGTGCGCACGCCGATCGGCGTCATCGCCATGATCTACGAGAGCCGCCCCAACGTGACGGCCGACGCCGCGGCCCTGACCCTGCGGTCGGGCAATGCGGTGATCCTGCGCGGCGGCTCGGAGTGCATCGAGTCCAACCTCGCCATCCACGCCGCCGTGCTGAAGGGTCTGGCCGCCGCCGGCCTGCCTGCGAACGTCGTGCAGATGGTGCGCACGACCGATCGCGCCGCCGTCGGCGCCATCCTGTCGGGCCTGGACCGGTCGATCGACCTGATCATCCCGCGCGGCGGCAAGAGCCTGGTCGCCCGCGTGCAGGCCGAGGCCCGCGCCCCGGTGCTGGGCCACCTGGAAGGCCTCAACCACATCTTCGTGCACGAAGCCGCCGACCTCAAGAAGGCCGCCGATATCGTGCTGAACGCCAAGATGCGTCGCGTCTCGGTCTGCGGCTCGGCCGAGACCCTGCTCATCGACCGCGCCGCGGCCGGCAAGCTCTTGCCGCCGATCGCCGACGTGCTGATCAAAGCCGGCTGCGAGATCCGCGGCGACGCGGCCGCCCGCGCCATCGAGCCGGAACTCAAGGCCGCCACGGTCGAGGACTGGACCACCGAGTACCTGGCCCCGATCATCGCCGTGGCCGTGGTCGACGGCGTCGAGGGCGCGGCCCAGCACATCGCCACCTATGGCTCGGGCCACACCGACGCGATCGTCACCGAGGACCAGGCCGCCGCCGAGGCGTTCATCGCCAAGGTCGACAGCGCCATCGTGCTGGTCAACGCCTCCACCCAGTTCGCCGATGGCGGCGAGTTCGGCTTCGGGGCCGAAATCGGCATCGCCACCGACAAGCTTCATGCCCGCGGCCCGGTCGGGGCCGAGCAACTGACGACGTTCAAGTATGTGGTTCGCGGGACCGGCCAGACTCGTCCCTGAGGCCGGCCGCCCCAGCGCCCATCGCCTAGGCTTCCACCTGGAGCCGGGCATGCGCGTCGGGCTGTTCGGCGGCAGCTTCAACCCGGCGCACGAGGGCCACGCCCACGTGGCCGAGACGGCCTTGCATCGCCTGAACCTCGACAAGGTGATCTGGCTGGTCTCGCCGCAGAACCCGCTGAAGTCGTCGCGCGAGACACGGCCCCTGGCCGAGCGCATGGACGAGGCCCGGCGCTGGGCGCGCGGCTCGAGCATGATCGTCTCCGACGCCGAGACGCGCCTGGGCTCGCAATACACGATCGACACCCTGCGGGTGCTCAAGGCCCGCTTCCCGGGCGTGAAGTTCGTCTGGGTGATGGGCGCCGACAGCCTGGCCACCTTCCATCGCTGGCGCGGCTGGACCCAGATCATGCGCGAGGTCCCCGTGGCCGTGGTCTCGCGCCCCTGGGCGGCGCTCAAGGCCCGCAGCTCGCCGGCCGCCCGCCGCTTCGCCTTCGCCCGCCGCCCGGCCAGCGCCGCGGCGACCATCGCCGACGCCGACGTCCCGGCCTGGGTCTATCTGACCGGCCCGCTGAACTTCGCCTCGTCCACGGCCCTGCGGGCGCGCCAGACCAAGGGCTAGTTAGGCGCGATCGGTCCGGTCCACATGGAGGCGACGTCTTCCTGGCCGGAAATCGATATCCGCCAGCCGACGCGACCCGCCATCTCGCCGCTCAAGGTCAGTTCCCCGCCTTCGACGCCTGCAACGCCGCGCAGGTCCTCGAGCCGCACTTTGGCGAGGTCGCAGCCGGGTTGAACGCAGCTGAACAGCCAGCGCTCGGGCGCGGCCAGCAACGCCTCCAGTCGGCGGACGCCGTCGCCGGCCACGATGTCGGACGAGGCCTTGAACGGCGGCCAGGCGGCGCCGGCGCAGTCCGAACGCCCCGGCGCGACCAGCCGGTAGTGCTCGGCCAGCGTCAGCCGGTCGACGACGGACGGCGGATCGATGGTGCGAGCCGTTGTCGTGGCGGACAAGGGCGCGAACCGGAAGGTCAGGACCTGCTGACGGCACACGCGGTCGGCGACCGGGCGCAGCGCCAGAGGGGTCTCGACCGTGCTCAGCGCATAGCTGTCGGGCAGAGTGTCGATGATCGTGGCCCGCGGCTCCGTCTCGAGGGACGAGGCGAAGGCGCGGGCGATGACCTGCTCCGGCGGCAGGGCGCGCAATTCCTTCAGGGTCAGGGGCGGTTCGGCCGCCAGGGTCGGCGGCGCGGCCAGAACGGACAGCAGGGCGACAAGAGCCAGCTTGCGCATCGCCGCGTCAGGCCGCCGCCGCGCCGACGGGCAGGCGCTTGAGCAGGTGCTCGATCACCAGGCCGGCCTCGGTCTCGTCCAGTCCCTGGCCCACGCGCACGCTGCGCGCACCGTAGCTGAACTGGATCGCGCCCAGCATCTTCATCGCGAACGGCCCGCTGACCTGGAACCGGGCCGTCATGGGATCCTGGCGCGAGGGCCGCAGGTCGCGCACCAGCGCGCCCTGATAGAGCTTGCGGCGCGACCACGGCCCGCAGACCATCGCCATCTCCAGGTCGCCCTGCACCACGCGCAGCGTCTCCACCCCGCCGATCATCCAGGTGAGCGTCGCCGCCGCGAACACCCAGCCGAAGGCCCAGGCGCAGAGCCAGAGGGCGATGAACGGCGTGAACTCGGTGAGCAGCTGGTGAATGGCGACGACACCGCCGACGGTCCACCCCGCCAGCCACACCGGCAGGAACAGCAGCGGGAACGCCTGGCGAGCGGCCCGGATGCGGATGGTCTGGCCGTCGTCCCGGTCGATCTCGAACCGGGCCTTGCCCGCGGTCTCGTACTTCATCAACGCCCCCTCGAACCCGCCCAAGCTCTAGCGCGAGGCGAGCGGCAAGGCCACAGTTCCCCGTCCGACGGCCCTGCGACCACGACCCCCCTCACGTTTCGAGTCTTTCCGTGCTATGAGGGGCTTTGCGCGAAGCCAATAAGGAGCATTCCGCTGCGTAGCGACCCCGCGCCGACGGCGCACGAGGGAACGGCCAATGCCGAATCCTCGACTGAAAATCCGACGCTCAGTACGGACCTGAACATCAAGGCGCTGGAGCGCCTGATCCTGGACCGCCTCGACGACGACAAGGCCCAGGACATCGTCCACATCGACCTGACGGACAAGAGCTCCGTGGCCGACAGCCTGATCGTGGCGTCGGGCCGCTCGCATCGTCACGTCGGCGCTCTCGCCGACCACGTGCTGCGCGCGCTGAAGGACCATGGCCTGGGCAAGGCCCGGGTCGAAGGCCTGCCGCACTGCGACTGGGTGCTGATCGACGCCGGCGACGTCGTCGTCCACCTGTTCCGCCCCGAAGTGCGCAGCTTCTACAACATCGAGAAGATCTGGGCCGTCGACGCCCCGCACCGGATGCCGGCCGCGTCGTCGAACTGACAGCGCCAAGCGACCTCGCCCTTCGACAAGCTCAGGGTGAGGTCTAAGGCCATGCTCTTGAAACCCTCATCCTGAGCCCGTCGAAGGACGAGGGTTTCAACGCACCTTTCCCAGAATGAAGATCACCATCCTCACCGTCGGGAAGCTCGGCCGCATGGTCGAGGCGCAGCTGGCGCTGGACTACGCGTCCCGCGCCACCGCCTCCGGCCGCGCCCTGGCGCTGGGTCCCGTCGAGATCCTCGAGGTGGAAGCCCGCAAGCCCGGCAAGGCCGCCGAGGCCGAGGTGCTGCGCCCGCACCTGGAGGGCGCCTATGTCGTCGCCTGCGACGAGCACGGCAAGGTCCACACCTCGCGCGCCTTCGCAGGGCGCCTGGAGCGCTTGCGCGACGACGGCCAGCGCAGGATCGTGTTCCTGATCGGCGGCGCCGACGGGCTGGACCCATCGATCCTGGCGGGGGCCAACGAACTCCTGGCCTTCGGCCCCCAGACCTGGCCCCACGCCCTGGCCCGCGCCATGCTGGCCGAACAGATCTACCGCGCCGCCACCATCCTGGCGGGCTCGCCCTATCACCGCGATTGAGCGGGCGGGCTGGAGCCAGGCGCCCTTTCTATACTCCCGTCATTCCCGCCCTTGTGGCGGGAACCTCTCTATCAGCCGCAAGTGCAGATGCGGCGGCGTGCTGAGCACGCCGCTTGCGCCTCACGTGCGATCGGCCCCAGGGGTTCCCGCCACAAGGGCGGGAATGACGGGGGGTTAGGGGGCAAGCCCTTTGAAACCGCTGCGCCCTCAGGCAGATAGGGATTCGATGCCCCGTCGCCCCGCGATACTCGCCGTCAGCGCCTGCGCCCTGCTCCTCGCCGGAGCCGGGGCCGTCGTCGCGCAGCAGGTCGGCGACCAGCGCACCCGCGACCTGCAGCAGGCCGCCGACACCCGCCGCGAGATCGAGGACCTGCGGGCAGAACTGGCCCGGCTGAACCAGCAGCAGGTCTCGGCCGGCGCCGATGTCGACGTCAAGCGCGCCCGGCTGGAGACCCTGCACCGCCGAGAGTCGGCGCTGATCGGCGAGCTGGGCCGCGACCGGGGTCAGCTGGCCCGGCTGCTCAGCGCCCTGCAGCTGTTCCGCCGCAACCCGCCGCCGGCCCTGCTGGTCAATCCCGGCGACGCCCGCGACGCGGTGCGGGCGGCGATCCTGATCCGGGCCATGACGCCCGACCTGCAGGCCCGCGCCGACGCCTACGCCCGCCAGGCCCGCGCCGTCGGGGCCCTGCGCCGCGAGGCCGCCGCGGCTTCCGAACAGCTCTTCACCGCCGAGAGCGCCATGGCCGACCGCCGCGGCGAGCTGGAGCGGATGATCGTCGAGAAGACCCAGCTGGAGCGCGCCTACGCCCAGGACGCCATCGCCGCCGACCAGGAGCGCCAGACCCTGGGCGCCCTGACCGACGGCCTGGCGACCGGCGGCGCCACCGGCCCGCTGGCGCTGCGGGTTCCCGCGCCCGGCGAGGTGGTCCGCCGCTGGGGCGACGCCCTGCCGGTGGGCGGCAAGGCCGAGGGCCTGTCGATCCGCACCGCCAAAGGCCAGAGCGTCGGCAGCCCCGCCGCCGGCGTGGTGGAGTACGCCGGCCCGCTGAACGGCTGGGACATGGTGGTGATCGTCCGCGCCCAGGGCGCCTACCATCTGGTCATGGCCGGCATGGCCGACGTTTCGGTGGCGCCCGGACAATCAGTCGCAGCCGGCGCCAGCCTCGGACGCATGACGGACCGTGGACCTTTGGAGCCGGAGCTCTATCTTGAAGTGCGTGAGAACGGCGTTCCGGCCGATCCGGGGCGCTGGCTGAAGCAGGAGTCGCGGTAGACGACTTTTTCAGCAATGATGGGCGTTCATCATGACGCGGCCCGCGTCGGGGATGGACGGGGCCGGAGTATAGGCGGCGGCGTTCGCGCCGCTTGATTATCGAACGCGGCGTTCGCGCCGCCAGGGAGCCATTCTGGCCTTATGCGCAAGTACCTGCTCATCGGTGTTTCGGCCTTTGTCCTCGGCGCGGGGACCATGGCCTATGTCAGCCCCATCGCCCAAGCGACCATCCCCTCGCAGAAGGCCAAGACCTACAAGCTGCTCGAACTGTTCGGCGACGTGCTCGCCACCGTCGAGGACCAGTACGTCACCGAAGTCGACGACAAGAAGCTGATCGAGGCGGCCCTGGACGGCATGCTGACCAGCCTCGACCCGCATTCGGGCTACCTGTCGCCCGACAGCTTCGAGGACATGCAGGACACCACTCGCGGCGAATACGGCGGCCTCGGCATCGAGGTCACCAGCGAGGAAGGCGTGGTCAAGGTCATCTCGCCGATGGACGGCACGCCCGCCGCCCGGGCCGGCGTCCAGGCCGGCGACTACATCACCGCCGTCAACGGCCAGTCGGTGCTGGGCCTGACGGTCAACGAGGCCGTCAAGCAGATGCGCGGCCCGGCCGGCGAGACGGTGGCCATCACCATCGCCCGCGAGAAGTCCGACCCGATCGAACTGAAGCTGGTGCGCGAGGTCATCAAGCCCAAGGCCGCCATCGCCCGCATGGAAGGCGACTACGGCTATGTGCGCCTGCCCGGCTTCAACGAGAAGTCCACCGACGCCCTGTCGGCCGCCATCAAGGACCTGCAGGCCAAGAACCCGCAGATGAAGGGCCTGGTCTTCGACCTGCGCAACAACCCGGGCGGCCTGCTCGACCAGGCGCGCGGCGTGGCCGACCTGTTCCTGGAAGGCGGCGAGGTCGTCAGCCAGCGCGGCCGCAATCCGCGCGACATCCAGCGCCTGAACGCCACCCCGGGCGACATCCTGAACGGCCTGCCGATGGTGGTGCTGATCAACCAGGGCTCGGCCTCGGCCGCCGAAATCGTCGCCGGCGCCCTGCAGGACCGCCACCGGGCGGAACTGGTGGGCATCACCAGCTTCGGCAAGGGCTCGGTGCAGACCGTGATCCCGCTGCGCGGCGGCGCCGACGGCGCGCTGAAGCTGACCACGGCCCGCTACTTCACCCCCTCGGGCCGCTCGATCCAGAAGACCGGCATCGAACCCGACCTGGAAGTGGCCCAGACCAAGGACCAGGCCCAGGACATCGCCAACCGCGTGTGGTTCAGCGAGGCCAGCTTCAAGAACGCGCTCAACGCCGACGAAGGCAAGACCCGCAAGGGCGCCCACGTCCCGGCCGAGGCGCCGCCGGCCGGCTTCGACGAGAAGAAGGACGACTTCCAGCTGTCGCGCGCCCTGGCCGTGCTGAAGGCCGGTTCGGTCGAGGCCGTGCCGAAGCTGCCCAAGCCCCAGCCCAAGATCGCCGAGGTCACCGCCAAGGCCGCGGCCGCCGGCGGCAAGCCCCCGGTCGAGAAGAAGTAAGGGCTTTCGAGCTCTCGAAAACGAGCCGCCCGTCGAAAGATGGGCGGCTTTTTTCCTTCTCCCCTTGCGGGAGAAGGTGTCGGCGATAGCCGACGGATGAGGGGTCTCTCAGATCCGAAAGGCCGCACCCGGCCGATGCCGCCTTGGCGGCGGACAGGGCTTTCAACCCCTTGTCTGTTGGAAGGCTGATAGCTTGAGGCGTCTTCCGGGACACCCGCC
>CBINOL010000018.1:0-52671 GCA_966252285.1 uncultured Caulobacter sp. | reverse complement strand
CGCGCCGGCCTGCCGCTGCAGGACATGGAATTCGTGCAGTTCCACCCCACCGGCATCTACGGCGCCGGCTGCCTGATCACCGAAGGCGCCCGCGGCGAAGGCGGCTACCTGACCAACTCGGAAGGCGAGCGCTTCATGGAGCGCTACGCCCCGTCGGTTAAGGACCTGGCGCCCCGCGACATGGTCAGCCGCGCGATGACCATCGAGATCCGCGAAGGCCGCGGCGTGGGTCCCAACAAGGACCACATCTTCCTGCACCTCGACCACCTGGATCCGAAGATCCTGGCCGAGCGCCTGCCGGGTATCTCGGAAACCGCCAAGGTGTTCGCCGGCGTCGACGTGACCAAGGCGCCGATCCCGGTGCTGCCGACCGTCCACTACAACATGGGCGGCATCCCGACGAACTACCACGGCGAAGTGGTGACCAAGGCCGGCGACAACCCCGACCAGGTGATCCCGGGCCTGATGGCCGTGGGCGAAGCCGCCTGCGTGTCGGTGCACGGCGCCAACCGCCTGGGCTCGAACTCGCTGATCGACCTCGTGGTGTTCGGCCGTGCGGCCGGCCTGCGCTGCGCCGAGACCCTGGTCCCGGGCGCCAAGCAGCCGGAACTGAAGGCCTCGCAGACCGAAGCGCACATCGAGCGCTTCGACCGCATGCGCAACGCCAACGGCTCGACCCCGACCGCCGAACTGCGTCTCGAAATGCAGAAGGCGATGCAGGAAGACGCCGCCGTGTTCCGCACCGGCGAAAGCCTGGACAGCGGCGTGGCCCGCCTGCAGGCCGTCTGGGACAAGAAGGGCGACGTGAAGGTCTCCGACCGTGGTCTGGTGTGGAACACCGACCTGATGGAAACCCTCGAGTTCGACAACCTCATCGGCCAGGCGGTCGTGACGGTGAACGGCGCGGCCAACCGCACCGAGAGCCGCGGCGCCCACGCCCGCGAGGACTTCTCCGAGCGTAACGACACCGAGTGGATGAAGCACACCCTGGCCTGGCTCGACAACGAGACCGGCAAGGTGAGCATCGATTTCCGTCCGGTGCACAACTACACGATGTCGACCGACATCGACTACATCCCGCCGAAGCAACGGGTCTACTAGGGGAACGCAGATGGTCCAGCTCTCTCTTCCCAAGAACTCCCGCGTTCAGAGCGGCAAGCACTGGCCCGCTCCGGCCGGCGCCAAGAACGTGCGCTCGTTCAAGATCTACCGCTACGATCCCGAAACCGGGATGAACCCGCGATGGGACACCTACGACGTCGACGTCGACGCCTGCGGTCCCATGGTTCTGGACGCGCTGCTCTACATCAAGAACACCATCGACCCGACCCTGGCCTTCCGCCGGTCGTGCCGCGAGGGCGTCTGCGGTTCGTGCGCGATGAACATCGGCGGCCGCAACACCCTGGCCTGCACGCACGGCCACGGCGAGGTGCCCGGCAAGGCCGTGCAGATCAGCCCGCTGCCGCACGCGCCGGTGGTCAAGGACCTGATCCCGGACCTGACGCTGTTCTACGCCCAGTACGCCTCGATCGAGCCGTGGCTGCACACCACGACCCCCGAGCCGCAGAAGGAATGGCGCCAGGCCCCGGAAGACCGCGAGAAGCTCGACGGTCTGTACGAGTGCATCCTGTGCGCCTGCTGCTCGACCTCGTGCCCGAGCTACTGGTGGAACGGCGAGAAGTACCTGGGCCCGGCGGCCCTGCTGCACGCCTACCGCTGGCTGATCGACAGCCGCGACGAAGCCACCGGCGAGCGCCTCGACGACCTCGAGGACCCGTTCAAGCTCTATCGCTGCCACACGATCATGAACTGCGCCCAGGTCTGCCCGAAGGGCCTGAACCCGGCCAAGGCGATCGCCTCGATCAAGAAGATGCTGGTGGAGCGCGTGGTCTGACGACCCGTTCTCTTCTGGTTTTCGGATAGTCTGCAAAGCCTCGCCGCTGGTCGGCGGGGCTTTCGCATATTCGGCGTCCTGCCCGCCTGTTGTCTTGTCCGCCTGCCGCGCTTTCCGGCGGGCGCCCTTTCCGATAGGGCGGGTGCTGTTCTATGGCTGGGAGGACGTTGGTCGGCCCGGCTTGCAAAAGATGACGGGGTCGTCAATTTTGTTCCGTGCGGGAGGCAAGCGCGTTGAGTGAAGCGGTCGTGAGCGATCCGAAGGCCAAGGTGGTGATCGTCGGCGCCGGCCATGCCGGCGGTTCGGCCGCCGCCTTCCTGCGCCAGTATGGCCACGAGGGCCCGATCGTGCTGATCGGCGAGGAGCCGCTGCTGCCCTACCAGCGCCCGCCGCTGAGCAAGGCCTGGCTGAAGGGCGAGGCCGACGCCGAGAGCCTCGCGCTCAAGCCGCAGGACTGGTACGCTGAGGCCAACGTCGCGCTGCGCCTGCAGGGCGTGGCCACCAGCCTAAACCGCGGCGACCGCACCGTGACCCTCGCCTCGGGCGAGGTCATCACCTACGATTTCCTGATCCTGGCCACCGGCGCCCGCGCCCGCGAGCTGCCGATCCCGGGCGCCGATCTGGCCGGCGTGCTGGCCCTGCGCACGGCGGCGGACGCCGAAGCGCTGAAGGCCGCCCTGGGCGAGGGCAAGCGCCTGGCCGTGGTCGGCGGCGGCTATGTCGGTCTGGAGGCGGCGGCTTCGGCCCGCGCCCTGGGCGCGGAGGCGACCGTCATCGAGCGCGAGAGCCGCGTGCTGGCCCGCGTGGCCTGCGAGACCCTGTCGACCTTCTTCCAGGACTATCACGGCGCCCGCGGCGTGGCGTTCGAGCTGAACGCCAATGTCGAGGCCTTCGAGGGTGAAGGCGGCCACGTCACCGGCGTTCGCCTGAAGGGCGGCGAGGTCGTGGCCTGCGACGCGGCCCTGGTGGGCGTCGGCGCCCATCCCAATGTCGAGTTGGCCCAGGACGCCGGCCTGGAGTGTACGGGCGGCATCGTCGTCGACCTGGAAGCCCGCACCAGCGATCCGCGCGTCTTCGCCATCGGCGACGTCGCCCACCGGCCGCTGCCCCTGTACGAGCGCCAGTTCCGCCTCGAAAGCGTGCCCAACGCCCTGGAGCAGGCCAAGCAGGCCGCCGCCGCGATCGTCGGCCGCGCGGGCCCTTCGCCGGAAGTGCCGTGGTTCTGGTCGGATCAGTACGACCTGAAGCTCCAGATCGCCGGCCTGCCGTTCGACGCCGACAGCACCATCGTGCGCGGCGACGTCGCCGCCGCCAAGTTCGCCGTCTTCCACCTCAAGGGCGACCTCGTCCAGGCCGTGGAAGCCGTCAACGCGCCGCCCGAGTTCATGGCCGGCAAACAATTGATCGCCAAGCGGACGCCCGTGTCTAAGACAAAGCTCGCGGATCCGGCGATATCCATGAAGGAAGTGGCGGCCTGAAGCCGCCCGGAGAGTGCAGGGGAACCATGGCCAAGATCACCTACATCGAATTCGACGGGACCGAGCACGTCCTCGACGTCAAGCCGGGCCTGACGGTCATGGAAGGCGCGGTGAAGAACAACGTCCCGGGCATCGACGCCGACTGCGGCGGCGCCTGCGCCTGCGCGACCTGCCACGTCTATGTGGACGACGCCTGGACCGACAAGACCGGCGACAAGTCGGCCATGGAGGAGTCGATGCTCGACTTCGCCGAGAACGTCGAGCCCAACAGCCGCCTGTCGTGCCAGATCAAGGTCAGCGACGCCCTGGACGGCCTGGTCGTGCGCCTGCCGGAAAGCCAGCACTGATATAGGAAGGCGAGGGGATCTCAGCGGCTCGGGACGAGGCGCCGGATCCCCTCCTGCATTTCCAGGAGCGCCTCCAAGATGTGCTCGTCGCGGAGCATCGCGCGCGTATAGGCCTCCACGCGCGGCAGCGCCTCGATCACATCGATCCCGAGGCGGCTGCCCGTGATCCGGGCGGCCAGCAGCACCGGCGCGATCGCGCAGTCGGCGTGCGACAGCGCTCCGCCGACGGCGTAGGGGCCGTCTTCCAGCAGATCGTCCAGAATCGCCAGGGCGTCGGTCAGCTGATCGAGCAGCCGGCGGTTCTCGGCAGGGTCCTGGGGCGCGGCCAGGGCGACCATCGGCGGCATCAGGTAGAGATCGGCCACGCGCACCAGCTGCCGCGCCCGGGCGCGTTCCAGCACGTCGGTGGGGAGCAGCGGGCGCGCCTGGGGGAACAGCTCTTCCAGCAGCTCCAGTATGACGGCCGACTCCCACACCGCCTCGCCGTCGTCGAGGATCAGCACCGGCACGCGGCCCGTCGGGCTGATGTCGCGAAAGCCCCGATCGTTCGGCCAGCCCGACGGCGGCGGGACGATCTCGACGTCCAGGCCCTTGGCCCGGAGCGCGATCCTGACCCGGGTCGCGAAGGGCGAGGCCGGAAGGCTGATCAGTTGCATGGAAGGCCCCCTCTCAAGCGAGGGCGCGACCTTCGCGCGGGCCGGCGCAGCTTGCAACCGAAGGGGTCAGGCCCCCTTGGCGCTCGCCGCCACGGGGGCGGCGGCGATCGGGCCCTGGCTCAGGGTGGGATCCCTGGCGATCACGCGCCTGGCCAGGATCTCCGAGCCGCTGCCAGTCAGGTGGCCGTAGTCGAACTGCACCGGATAGCCCTTGGGGTCGACCTCCAGGCAATGGCCGGCCGGGCACATGGCCGAGGCCAGCGACACGTAGCGGGCGCCCTTCTTGCGGGCCAGCTTGCCGATCTCACGGTCGACGCCGCTGACGTCGATGCGCTGCTCGTCGACGAAGTCGGGATCGTGCAGGCGGTCTGAGACGGCCAGCAGGCGGGGCAGGGGCGAGCGGTACTCGATGATCGGGCCGAACACGATGACGTCCAGGCCCTGGCCGCGCAGCCTGGTCAGGGTGGCCTCCAGCCTTGGCAGGTCCTCGCGCTTCCAGCGGGCGGCCAGCACCACGGTGTCGACCTTGTGGGCCGGCAGGTAGTCGTCGAACATCCGCTCCATCAGCGCCACGCAGCGCTCCTCGGCCGAGCCCGGGTGGGTCAGCGTCGGCTTGCAGCCCGAGGCGGTGGCCTGCATCACGTTCACCGTCGGCATGGCCTTGGCCAGGCCGTACCACAGGTGGGCGGCGTGGCTGTCGCCGATCAGCAGGTAGTCGCGGCGCCTGGGATCCTGGCGGACGCAGGCCATGTCGAAGTCGTCGACGGTCGAGCCCGACGGCAGGAAGCAGGTGCCCTCGCGCATCTGGCGGTGGCTCTTGTCGGTCAAGAGGTCGGCGATCTGCTGGACGCGCGGCGAGTAGCGGTAGGACAGGCCGTGGTCGACCTGCCCGGCCACGCCGACGGCGACCAGCACGGCCGCGGCGGCGCCGGCGGCCTGGAACAGCGCCTTGCGGGGCAGCTTCAGCGGGCCGACGCGGAACGGCCGCTCGATCAGCCACCACGAGATCGTCGCCAGCACCAGCGAGACCAGCACCGTGCCGACCTTGATCGCCATGGCCGGGGCGCCGCCGAACAGGAAGCTGTTCATCTGGGCGCCGACCATCACCGGCCAGTGCCACAGGTACAGCGAGTAGGAGATCAGGCCGACGAACACCACCGGCCGCCACGACAGCAGGCGGCCCATAAGCGTCGGCCCCGTCTCGCCGGCGGCGATGACCAAAGCAGCGCCCAGGCAGGGCAGGATGGCCGCCGCGCCGGGGAAGGGCATCTGTTCGCGATACAGCAGCACCGCAGCCCCGATCATGGCCAGGCCCGCCAGGGCGGCCGCCTCGCGCAGCCAGGCGCTGCGGATCTTGGGAACCATGCCCAGCGCCAGCACCGAGCCGATCATCAGTTCCCAGGCGCGGTTGTGCGGCAGGTAGAAGGCCGCGCTGGGCGCCAGGGCCACGCTGGCCACGGCGCTGGCGAACGAGGCGGCCATCAGGCCCCAGACGATCGGCTTCAGCCGGGTGGGGAACACCCGCAACAGGAACGACAGCAGCAGCGGGAAGACGATGTAGAACTGCTCCTCCACCGACAGCGACCAGGTGTGCAGCAGGAGCTTGGTCGAGGAGTCGGAGTCGAAATAGCCGGCCTGGGTCCAGAAGAAGACGTTCGAGGCTGAGAACACCGCCGCGATCAGGCTGCGGGCGTATTCCAGCATCTCGCCGGGCAGCAGGGTGAAATAGGCCAGGGCCGTGGCCGCGACCAGCACCGCCAGCAGGGCCGGGGCGATCCGCCGGACCCGCCGCTCGTAGAACCGCAGCAGCGAGAACTCGCCCCGGGAGAGCTCGGCGAAGATGTTGCCGGTGATCAGGTAGCCGGAGATGACGAAGAACACGTCCACCCCGACGAAGCCGCCGGGCAGCTGGTTGAAGCCGGCGTGAAAGGCGACCACGGGCAGCACAGCCACGGCGCGCAGGCCGTCGATATCCTTGCGGTACTGCATGCGTCTATCCCCGCCGTCTGGAACACCGGCTAGTCGCGCGCCGCCCCCCGGGCCCGTCAACGTCAACCTTGGATCGCGAGCGATAAGGACAGCTTGTGACCGTTGCTTGTTCGCCCCACGCCGAACATGTGGACAGGTTGACCCGGTGAAGCTTCACCATTCATGGTTGCTTTCGCCGGGCGAGGCCTGGTTTGCGGGGGAGACAGCAGATGATCGCGGCGGCTTTGCTCATGGCCTTGCAGGCCGAACCGTTCCTCAGCGGGGGCTGGGCGACGGACGAGGCCAATCCCGTCACCGCCCTAGCCGCGGGTCTTCCGCCGAACGATCCCAAGCGGATCTTCACGGTCGGCTCGACCTACATGGCCGACGCCCAGAGGCCCAGCTTCGTCGGCGTCACCGAACGGGGCGACACCAAGGCGGCGCTGTTCGAGGGCGGGCGGGCCCAGATCGAGGGCGTGGTCGTGGAGCTGCGCCAGGCCGGTTCCGGCGGCTCGCTCGCCGGCCAGTGGCAGGGCCAGATGACGCCGATCGACACGGCCTATGTGAAGACCGAATGGTCGGCGGGCGCCAACCAGGACTCCCTGGTCGCCGACTGGGACAAGCCGCACCTTTTCGTCATCAGCTACAACAAGCACATCAATCCGGCCTGCGTAGGCAAGATGAAGGTGATCGTCGACGGCCGGCCCCTGAAGCTGCGCTCGGGCGCCGAGCTCAATCTCCTGCCTGGCAGCAGCGTCCTGTCGAAGGGATCGACCGTGGTCGTCAAGGTCGCCGGATCGTGCAGCCTCAGCGACGCGCCCGCCAACTCGCCCTACTTCACCGGCGCGCTGAAGGCGCTGGTCCCAGCGGCGAACTAGCCAGCGTCCCGCGCCGGATCGTCCTGTCGAAAGAAGGAGAAGTGGTGCCGCCTAGGTGACTCGAACACCTGACCTACGCATTACGAATGCGCCGCTCTACCGGCTGAGCTAAGGCGGCCCACGGCGCTTCGGCAGAATCGCCGGGCGCGAGGAGCGGCCTATTTAGCGGGGCGCGGGCCGCTTGCCAAGCGTCGTCGTGCGCCCGTGTTGCGACGGGGCGCCGGAGCGGGTCCGGGAGCGTCGGGCGAGGGCGGGTCGTCGAGCACGCCGGGGTCGTCCGGAAACGGGATCAGGGCCCCGCCGGTCTCGGCCGCGTGCACGAAGGCGGTGGATTCGGCCAGGGTCGACTGGGCGTAGGCCGAGGGCAGCTGCGGCAGGTCGCTCATCGTGCGTTCGCGGCGTTCGAAGCGCGGGTGGATCAGTTCGCCGGTCTCGGCGTAGCTGGCGGCCAGGCGCGCCCAGTCCTCGCGGTCGTAGGCGAAGGCCTGGCCCTCGGGGTCGAGGTCGCTCCAGTCGGGCTCCTGCGGGGCGGCCGCGCCGCGGGCGACCCAGGCGCGGGCCTCGTCGGGCTCGGCGCAGGCGAAGGCGACGCGGGCCATCAGGCCGGCGATGCGGGCCGTGGGCGAGGCTTCCTCGGGCAGCAGGCGGGCGGCGGCGCGGGCGGCGACCGGATCGCCGCCGATCAGGGCGCTCTCGACCTTGAGAATGCGGCTCTCGCGGGCCTCGGGCTTCAGCTGGGCGAGGGCGGCCAGGCGCGCGGCGCGGGCCTTGGGCGTCTCGCTGGTCTTCAGGTCGCGATAGGCCAGCCACAGGGCCGGGTGGGGCGCGCCCTTCCAGGCGGCCTCGACCAGGCTGGCGGCCTTGGCGGCCTTGCCGTCGGCGGCCAGCAGGCGGGCGGCCATGACCACGCCGGGGGCGAAGTCGGACTTCAGCTTCACCGACTGCAGGGCGAAGTCGAGCGCCTGGTCGAGGGCCTTGGGATCGTCGCTGTCCTCCAGGTCGGCCGCCGAGGCGGCGAGGAGCGCGGCGCGGGCGCGCTCGGCGACCAGCGGCGAGACGATCTTGCGTTCCTGGCCGCCCTGGACGAGCTGCAGGGCGGCGGCCCAGTCGCCGGCCTCCAGCCGGGCTTCCAGCAGGGCGCGCCAGGCCCACAGGGCCGAGCGGGCCAGGCCATAGGCGGTTTCGGCGTGCCGCAGCGCCAGGGCGCGGTCGCCCTCGGCCAGGGCCAGCTGCATCAGGCCGCGCAGGCCGGCCAGGCGCATCTCGGGAAAGCCCAGCATGGCGTTCCAGGCCTGGCGGGCGGCGGTGGTGTCGCCCGCCGCCTCGGCGGCCTGGGCGGCGAGCACGCGGACGAGAGCCGGGGCGTCGTCGGTCAGGTCGGCGGCCTTCTGGGCCAGGCGCCGGGCCTCGGAACCGTCGCCGGCGGCCACGGCGAGAAAGCCGCGCGACAGGGCTTCGGTGGCCTGCTTGCGGCGGGCCTCGGCGCGGGCGCGGGCGGCGCGCTTGGGCGCCTCGATGATCCACAGCAGGCCGCGCCACAGGGCGGCGGCGACCAGGGCCAGCAGCAGCGTCAGCAGGGCGGCCGCGGCGGCCGTCATCTCGACCCGCCAGCCCAGCCATTCCAGGCTGGCCGCGCCCGGCTCGCCGGTCAGCGAGACCACGATCACGGCGATGACCGCGATCAGGACGAGGGCGAGGAGCGCGCGGATCATCGCGACACCTCAGGCGAGGTCGCGGGCGGCGCGCCGGCCAGGCGGGCGTTGTCCTGGGCGCGCGAAACCTGCATCAGGCCGGCCAGGGCCTCGTCGCGGACGGCGGCGACCAGGCGGTCGATCTCGGCCCTGCGCTCGGCCTCGGCCCGCCAGGCGGCCAGCACGGGGCGGGCGCTGGGCGGCAGGGCGTCGAGGGCGCGCAGGGCGCCGGTCAGATCGCCGGCGTCGAGCCGGGCTTCGGCGCGGGCCAGTATGGCGTCGGGGCCGTTGCCGACCGTCGAGCCGACCTGGCGGATGGTGACGACGCGCGAGAGGGCGTGCTGCAGCTTGGCCAGGGCCCCGGCGTCGGGGCCCGGCTCGTGGGCGGCGACCGAGGCGCGGCCGGCCAGATCGTCGAAGCCGGCGGCCAGGCCCGCGACCGTGGGGGCGCCCTGACGGGCCAGACGTTCGAGAGCGCGCACTTCCGACGACGGCGGCAGCACGCGCTCGAGGGCGGCGACAGCGTCGGCGAAGGGCTCTCCGCCCTGCGCCGCTTCGGCCAGGCTGGCGGCGGCCAGGGCCGCGCCGGCGGCGTCCAGCGTGCGCTGCTGGCCCGATTCGAGCAGGGCGATGCGCGCTTCCAGCTGGTCGACCTGCGCCGAGGGCGACGGCGCGGGCGGGGCGTCGACCGCCGGGGCGTCGGCCTGGGGCGAGGCGAAGCCGGCCGAGACCGGAGCCTGGGACGGGGCCTGCGGCGCCGCCTCCTTCCTGGCGAGCCAGGCTGGGCCGAAGCGGGCGATGGCGACGCCCGCGCCGACGCAGGCGAGGCACAGCACGATCATCACCCAGAACATCGGGCCCAGCAGGGGCTTCCTGGCATAGAGGGCCGGGTCGCTGGGGGCGGCGATTTCGGCGGGGTCGGGGGCGGCGCTCATGATCCCCATTCGTGCCCCACGCGCGATTTGGGTGCAACTTCGCCTTAAGGCGCGAGCAGCTCGAACAACGCTGTTTCGCGGGGGCGCGGCGCGGCGGCCACAGGCCCCAGCCGTCCGTCGGCGGACAGCCCGGCCAGCGGCGCGGCCACGGCCGCCGACAGGCACAGCGCCCGCAGGCTCGGCGCCGGATGGTCGGCCAGCAGGACGGCCAGCGCCCGGGCGGCCTTGGGCGAGTGCAGCAGCACGGCGCGAAGGCCGGAAAGCGCCGCCAGGGTCTCGGCGCTCGGCGCGCGGACGACGCTTTCGTAGACGGCGACCGTGCGGGCCTCGATCCCGGCGCGCAGCAGCGGCGAGGCGAGGTCGCCGGCCGGTTCGGCGGCGGCCGGATGCAGCACCGCGCCGGCGAAAGCCTCGCGGCGGGCGGCGATCAGAGCGGCCAGGGCGGCGACGTCGCCCTCGGCCGATTCGATGCGGGAGAAGCCGGCCTCGGCGGCGAGGTCGGCGGTGGCGGTCCCGACGGCGAACACCGGCAGGCCGCGCTGGGCGCTGGCCCGGGCGAAGGCGGCCACGCCGTTGCGGCTGGTGAAGGCCAGGGCGCCGACGCCGGAGAGGTCGGCGCTCCACGGCAGGTCGCGGACCTGCAGCAGCGGGTCGATCAGGGGGCAAAAGCCCAGCGCCGAAAGGCGCGCGGCGGTGGCCTCGGCGCCGGGCCGGGCGCGGGTGATCCAGACGCGGGAAGCGCCCGCCGTCATTCCGTCGGCGCGATGATGGCGTCGCCGCCCTCGGCCTTGACCGCCGCGCCCAGCGACAGGCCCAGGGCCAGCGCCTGGCCGGCGTCGTCGTCGCCGGTCAGCACCACCTCGCCCTCATGGCGGACGCGAACGACGCCGTCGGGGCTGAGGGCCTCGACCAGCAGGGAGAGGCGCGAACCGTCCAGACGGCCATAGGCGCCGACGGCCGTGCGGCACGAGCCTTCGAGGGCGTAGAGCGCGCCGCGCTCGGCGGCCACGGCGATGGTGGTCGGCCGGCAGCGGATGGCGGCCAGCCACGGGGCGTCGACGTCCTCGGCCCGGCTCTCGATGGCCAGGGCGCCCTGGCCCGGGGCGGGCGGGGCGGCTAGCGGGTCGAGCCAGCTTTGCGGAATGTGGCCCATGCCCAGGCGGTTGAGGCCCGACTGGGCCAGCAGGATGGCGTCGGCCTCGCCGCGCTCCAGCTTGGCCAGGCGCGTGTCGACATTGCCGCGCAGCATGACGACGTCGAGGTCGGGGCGCACGTGCAGGGCCTGGGCCTGGCGACGCAAGCTGGCGGTGCCCAGGCGCGCGCCTGGGGGCAGGTCTTCCAGCCGCTGGGCGACCTTGCTGATGAAGGCGTCGCGGGGATCTTCGCGTTCGGGCGTGGCGGCCAGCACGAGGCCCGGCGGCAGCTCGGCCGGCATGTCCTTCAGCGAATGCACCGCGCAGTCGATGCGGCCGTCGAGCAGGGCCTCCTCGATCTCCTTGGTGAACAGGCCCTTGCCGCCGATCTCCATCAGCCGGCGGTCCTGGATGCGGTCGCCGCTGGTGACGATCGGGATCAGCTGGGCGTAACTCGCGATCTCTTCCGGACCGGCGTCCAGCGGCGCGCCGAGGGCGTGGGCGATCCGCGCCTGCATGTGGCCGGACTGGGCGAGCGAGAGCTTGGAGCCGCGCGCGCCGATGCGGATGGGTTGCCGGGACACGGTCGGGACGTTACCTGCATGCGAAAGACAAGCCTTCGCTGCTACAGGAGCGGCGGGAACCCCGCAACCGAATGACAACCCTTACGGATTCTGGCCTTACGGTCCTTGGTCTGGAGACCAGCTGCGACGAGACCGCCGCCTCGGTGGTGCGCCGCGGCGCGGACGGCCGCGTCGAGGTGCTGTCGTCGATCGTCGGCACCCAGTTCGAGCAGCACGCCCCGTTCGGCGGGGTGGTGCCTGAGATCGCCGCCCGCGCCCATGTCGAGGTCATCGACAGCGTCGCCGCGCAGGCGATGCGCGCGGCGGGCATCGGCTATGACGCGCTGGACGGCGTGGCGGCCACGGCCGGCCCGGGGCTGGTCGGCGGGGTGATGGTCGGCCTGGCGTTCGGCAAGGCGGTGGCGCTGGCCCGCGACCTGCCGCTGGTGGCGGTCAACCACCTGGAGGGCCACGCCGTTTCGGCCCGCCTGGGGGCCGAGATCGCCTATCCCTTCCTGCTGCTGCTGGTTTCCGGCGGGCACTGCCAGCTCCTGGAAGTCGGCGGCGTGGGCGCCTGCAAGCGCCTGGGCACCACCATCGACGACGCGGCCGGCGAGGCCTTCGACAAGATCGCCAAGAGCCTTGGCCTGCCCTATCCGGGCGGTCCGGCTCTGGAAAAGCTGGCCAAGTCCGGCGACGCCAGCAAGTACGAGCTGCCGCGGGCCCTGCTGGGCCGCAAGGACTGCGACTTCTCGTTCTCGGGGCTGAAGACCGCCGCCGCCCGCATCGCCGCGACGCTGACGACGGACCAGGAGCGCGCCGACCTGGCCGCCGCCGTGCAGTTCGCCATCGCCCGCCAGCTTTCGGAACGCACCGACCGGGCCATGAAGCTCTATGCCGCCGAACACGCGGCCGGCGAGCGCCGCTTCGTGGTCGCCGGCGGGGTGGCGGCCAACGGCGCGGTGCGCGCGGCGCTGCTGAAGGTCTGCGAGGACAACGGCTTTTCCTTCGACGCCCCGCCGCTGGCCTACTGCACCGACAACGCCGCCATGATCGCCCTGGCCGGGGCCGAGCGCCTGGCGGCGGGTATTTCCGACGATCTGGACGCCGTGGCGCGTCCCCGCTGGCCCCTCGACGAGGCCGCGGCGTTATCCAATCCGAGCAACAGTTTCGGTCGAAAGGGAGCCAAGGCATGAGCTTCAAGCACGCGGGCGTCGTCGGCGCCGGGGCGTGGGGCACGGCCCTGGCCCAGGTGGCCGCGCGGGCCGGCCTCGAGGTCACCCTGCAGGCCCGCGAGCCCGAGGTCGTCGCCTCGATCGCCGCCAAGCGCGAGAACACCATGTTCCTGCCGGGCGTGACGCTGGAACCGGCGATCACCGCCGTTGCCGACATGGCGGGCCTGGCCGATTGCGATCTGATCCTGGCCGTGCCGCCGGCTCAGCACCTGCGCTCGGCCATGGCCGCCCTCGCCCCGCACCTGAAGCCCGGCGTTCCGGTGGTGCTGTGCTCCAAGGGCGTCGAGCAGGGCTCGCTGAAGCTGATGACCGAGGTGGCGGCCGAGACCCTGCCGGGCGTGGCCATCGCCGTGCTCTCGGGCCCCAGCTTCGCCGGCGAGGTCGCGCGCGGCCTGCCCGCCGCCGCCACCCTGGCCTGCGAGGACGAGGCGCTGGGCAAGGCGATCGTCGAAGCCATCGCCATCCCGACCTTCCGCCCATACTGGGCCGCCGACGTCATCGGGGCCGAGGCCGGCGGGGCGGTCAAGAACGTGCTGGCCATCGCCTGCGGCATCTCCGAGGGCAAGGGCTTGGGCCGCAACGCCCACGCCGCCCTGATCACCCGCGGCTTCGCCGAGCTGACCCGCCTGGCGGTGGCGGCCGGCGGCAAGGCCGAGACGGTGGCGGGCCTGTGCGGCCTGGGCGACCTGGTGCTCACCTGCTCGTCCAGCCAATCGCGCAACATGAGCGTCGGCCTGGCTTTGGGCGCGGGCCAGACCCTGGAACAGGCCCTGGCCGGCAAGGTCAGCGTCGCCGAAGGCGTCGCCTCGGCCCCGGCCGTGCGCGCCCTGGCCCGCAAGCTCGGCGTCGAGACCCCGATCTGCGAAGCCGTCGCCGCCATCCTGGCCGGCGAGGTCGATGTCGACAGCGCCATCCTGGGTTTGCTCTCCCGCCCACTGAAGGCGGAGTAGAAAAGCAAGATCCTCCCCCTCTGGGGGAGGTGTCGGCGAAGCCGACGGAGGGGGGACGTTCTCAGCTTCCGTCGGTCTGGCCGGTTTCGCAGACACACGCCCCCCCCGGCCCTTCGGGCCACCTCCCCCAGAGGGGGAGGATCTACTGGAAGGAACGCCCATGCCGCTCTACGCCATCGTCTGCAAGGACAAGCCCGGCGCGCTCGAGACCCGCCTGGCCGTGCGCCCCAAGCACCTGGAATACCTGGCCCAGTCGGCCAACCTGAAGCTGGCCGGCGCCCTGCTGGACGACGCCGGCAGCCCGATCGGCTCGATCCTGGTGGTCGAGGCCGACGATGTGTCGGTGGCCCAGGCCCAGGCCGACAACGACCCCTACACCGCCGCCGGCATCTTCGAGAGTGTCGAGATCAATCCCTGGCGCCTGGCCGTCGGTTCGGTCTGACGCCCCTGATGGACGACAATCCCGCCCGCCCCGCGCCCGGCCAGGCGATCTGCGCCCTGGCCGACATCCCCGAGCCGGGCGCGGCGGGTTTCCGTTACCGTGAGGGGCAGGCGATGTTCGCCGGCTTCGTCGTCCGCAAGGACGGCGGGGTGTTCGGCTATGTCGACAGCTGCCCCCACGCCGGCTGGCCGCTGGCCGGGATCAACGGCCGCTTTCTCACCCGCGAGAACGACCTGATCCTGTGCGCCGGCCACGCGGCTCTGTTCCGCATCGCCGACGGCGCCTGCGTGGCGGGGCCGTGCGCCGGCAAGCACCTCACCGTCTGGCCCATCACCGTCGAGGACGGTGAGGTCCTGGCGGCCTGACCCTTCCTTAACCGATGGTCGGCTAACGTCTCTCGACCTTGAGAGGAGCGCGCCGCCATGGCCGACGGATCGACCCCCGCTTTCGACGCCGAACTGACCGACGCCGTCGACGCGCGCGGCGCGGGCGCCAAGCTGCGATCGCTGGGCAAGATCAATCCGCGCCTGGCCCCGCAGCTGGCCCGCACCATGCTGGGCAAGGCCCGCGACAACGACAGCGCCGGCGCCTTTTCCGCCTACTGCGAGACCAAGGGCTTCGAGTTCACCTCGGCCTGGGCCGCCAACAACATTCCCTTCGTGGCTCCGCTGCTGCGCGACTTCATGGCCAAGCGCCCGGCCGGCGGCCCCAAGGTCCGCTACATGGAGATCGGCGCCTACGAGGGCCGCAACCTCGCCTTCATGGACTGGATGTTCCCCGACCGCCTCGACGTGACGGTGATCGACCCCTGGTTCGACGAGGGCCTGAACCCGGAAGAGAAGTACCTGGCGGTCGAGCCGCGCTTCCACCGCAACATGGCCCGCACCACCTTCGGCAAGGTGGCGACCCACAAGGGTTTCTCGACCTACGAGCTGCCCAAGATGCTGCAGGCCGGCGACAAGTTCGACCTGATCTATGTCGACGGCAGCCACACCGCCCTGGCGGTGATGATCGACCTGTGCTGCTGCGCCAGCTTGCTGGAGGTGGGCGGCATGATGGTGCTCGACGACTACTGGCACGACATCAGCGAGATCGGCGGCCCGGGCGTGAAGCAGGCGGTCGACCACTTCCACGCCGCCTTCGGCCGCTATTTCGAGGTGGCGGCGGTCTATCGCCAGGTGGCGCTCGTCAAGACGGCCGAGATCCCGCGCTAGGGCCAAGCCCCGGGGTCGCTCAACCGCGCGGGGCCTGATATGGGCTGCGCACGGAGTTTCTGACCACATGACCGATACGATTTCCGACGCCGTGGCCGTGGGCCGCCGGGTGCTGAGCATCGAGGCCCAGGCCCTGACCCAGATGGCCGACGAGCTGGGCGAGGCCTTCGCGCGCGCCGTCCAGGTGATGCACGACGCCAAGGGCCGCATCGTCTGCACCGGCATGGGCAAGTCGGGCCACGTGGCGCGCAAGATCGCCGCCACCCTGGCCTCGACCGGCAGCCAGGCGATGTTCGTCCATCCGGCCGAGGCCAGCCATGGCGATCTCGGCATGATCGGTCCCGACGACGTGGTGCTGGCCTTGTCGAAGTCGGGCGAGGCCCGCGAGCTGGCCGACACCCTGGCCTACTGCAAGCGCTTCTCGATCCCGCTGATCGCCATCACCGCCGTCGCCACCAGCCAACTGGGCCAGGCCGGCGACGTGCTACTGCTGCTGCCCGACGCGCCGGAGGCGACGGCTGAGGTCAACGCCCCGACCACCTCGACCACCCTGCAGATCGCCCTGGGCGACGCGCTGGCCGTGGCGCTGCTGGAAAGCCGCGGCTTCACCGCCAGCGACTTCCGCGTCTTCCACCCGGGCGGCAAGCTGGGCGCGGTGCTGCGCACGGTGGCCGACCTGATGCATGGCGAAGCCGAACTGCCGCTGATCGGGGAGGGCGCGCCGATGAGCGAGGCCCTGCTGGTCATGAGCCAGAAGCGCTTTGGCGCGGTGGGCGTGGTCGACACGGCCGGCGCCCTGGTCGGCCTGATCACCGACGGCGACCTTCGCCGCCACATGGACGGCCTGATGACCCACGCCGCCGGCGAGGTGATGACCAAGGGTCCGCTGGTCATCGGCCCCCACGCCCTGGCCGCCGAGGCCCTCAAGGTGATGAACGAGCGCCGGATCACCGTGCTGTTCGTCGTCGAAGCCGGCCGTCCCGTTGGCGTGCTGCACGTGCACGACCTGCTGCGGGCGGGGGTGATCTAGGGCCGACGGAGCCCCCCAAACTTCCCGTCATTCCCGCCCTTGTGGCGGGAACCCCTCTGTCAGCCGCAAGGGCAGGTGAGGCGGCGTGCTGAGCACGCCGCTTGAGCCGCATCTGCAAACGGAACCAGGGTTTCCCGCCACAAGGGCGGGAATGACGGGAGTCAAAAGACTACGGCCGCGCTTCCGCGCCAAACGCCGCCAGGTCCTTGATCAGCGACACGACGGCCTGTTCCACCAGCTCGCCGCCCTTTTCGGGCGTGGCCAGGGCCGGGTCGGAGCCCATGCGGCCGTCGGCGTAGCGGGCGCGGAAGTCGAGGGCCTCGCGGATCGGGCCGGTGGGGGCGATCTTGGGCTCGTAATCGGCGGTCTTGATGCTGTCGGGATAGCCCCATTGGGTCACGGCGATCTCGGACGGGGTGGCGTGGCTGCCGTGGCCGACCGGGAATTGGCGCATGGCCAGGGCGTTGACGCCGTCGAGGTCCCACCAGTTCTTCAGCTTCATGGCGAAGGGGCAGCGCTCCTTGCGGAAGCTGTATTCGGCGTAGATCTCCGAGAACGCCGCCTCGATGGTGGCGACGTTGCCGCCGTGGCCGTTGAGGAAATAGATCTTCTCGAACCCGTGGGCGCCCAGCGAGCGCGTCCAGTCGCCGATGGCGGCCATGAAGGTCGAGGGGCGCAGGAAGATGGTGCCCGGGAAGGCCAGGTGGTGCTGGGCCATGCCGACGTTGAAGGTCGGCGCCACCAGCACCTCGTCCGAGCGCTTGGAGGCCTCGTGGGCGATGATCTCGGGGCACAGCCAGTCGGTGCCCAGAAGGCCCGTCGGCCCGTGCTGCTCGTTGGAGCCGATCGGCACGATCACCGTCTTCGAGCGCTGGAGGTAGGCTTCGATCTCGGGCCAGGTCGAGAGGGCGAGCAGCATGGCGGGGTACTCCGAAAGGCGTCGGCGGCCGGTGTTGCGACCGGCTTTTCAAGCGCTTTACGCCCGAAGTCGGGCTTCGCCGACCCCCAATCTGCCCGAACGGCGTGCGACGGAGCGGCGGTCAACTCGACCTGCGCGTGCTTGCCGAGGGGAGGCTGCCGCGCGCAAGGTGCCGGCCCGGCCTCGAGCAGAACGCCGGGGAGGAGACCGCTGATGGCTCAAGCCCACGCCCGCGACGTGCTGGCCGTGCTCGACGGCGCGGGACCCGCCTTGTCGCCGGTGGCGGCCTCGTGGCGGCGCAGCCTGGTGCTGCACGGCCTGGACCCGGAAAACCGCAAGGCGCCCGACACCCTCACCGAGCGCGAGCTTTCCGAGGTCCAGGAGCGCATGGGCGCCCTGCGCGCGGCCGCCTCCGACACCCTGGACGCCCTGTTCCAGGCGGTCGGTGCGCAAGGCTCCTGCGTGCTGCTCACCGACAGCGCCGGCGTGCCGGTCGACCGCCGGGGCGCGGCGGCCGACGACCCGGTGTTCCACCGCTGGGGCCTGTGGACCGGGGCGGTGTGGAGCGAGGCGCGCGAGGGCACCAACGGCATCGGCACCTGCATCGCCGAGCAGCGCACCCTGACCATCCACCGCGACCAGCACTTCCACACCCGCAATATCGGCCTTAGCTGCACCGTCGCGCCGCTGTTCGACCCGCAAGGGCGGCTGGCCGGCGCGCTGGACGTCTCGTCCTGCCGGCCGGGGCTGGATGGCATGACCGGGCTGATGGAGGCGGTGGTCAACGACGCCGCCCGCCGCATCGAGTCCAAGGCCTTCCGCGAGGCCTTCCCCGGCGCGCGCATCGTGCTGCTGGCCGACGGCCGCGCCGACCGCGCCTCGACCCCGATGCTGGCCGTCGACGCCGACGACGTGGTCATCGGCGCCACCCGCGCCGCCCGCCAGGCCCTGGAGCTGACCGACGACAAGCTGAAACGTGGCCTGCCCTCGCCCGACCGCGGCGCCGACCTGGAAGACGCCGAGCGCGCCGCGGTGCGCCGGGCGCTGGGGGCCGCGGGCGGCAACGTGTCCGCCGCCGCCAGCGCGCTGGGCGTGAGCCGGGCGACGCTGCATCGGAAGATCAACCGATTGGGGCTGGGGCGCTCCTAAAACCCTCTCCCTCTGGGAGAGGGTCTTTAGAAGCCGCCCCACCTGTCGCAAACCTGAGACACCCTGCACGGGTCTCCGGCGCGCCCCCGCTCCACATCAAAAATCCAGGCGCAACCTTCCTCCAGACGCCGAACA
This sequence comes from uncultured Caulobacter sp., assembly GCA_966252285.1. Lineage (GTDB taxonomy): Bacteria > Pseudomonadota > Alphaproteobacteria > Caulobacterales > Caulobacteraceae > Caulobacter. Next base: position 34,054 of record CBINOL010000018.1, on the reverse strand, counting down.
CGGCGCGACGGAGGAAACCATGACCAAGCCCGAGTTCATCGACTCGCTGTCCCGCCCGCCGTTCAAGGCGCGCTACGACAACTTCATCGGCGGCCGGTGGGTCGCCCCGGCCGACGGCCGCTATTTCGACAACGCCTCGCCGATCACCGGCCGCAAGATCTGCGAGATCGCCCGCTCGCAGGCCGTCGACGTCGAGCGCGCCCTGGACGCCGCCCACGCCGCCAAGGACGCCTGGGGCAGGACCAGCGTCGCCGAGCGCTCGCGCATCCTGCTGAAGATCGCCGACCGCATGGAGGAGAACCTCGCCGTCCTGGCCAACGCCGAGACCTGGGACAACGGCAAGCCGATCCGCGAGACCACGGCCGCCGACCTGCCGCTGGCCATCGACCACTTCCGCTACTTCGCCGGCTGCCTACGCAGCCAGGAAGGCGCGATCTCCGAGATCGACCACGACACCATCGCCTATCACTTCCACGAGCCGCTGGGCGTGGTCGGCCAGATCATCCCGTGGAACTTCCCGCTGCTGATGGCCTGCTGGAAGCTGGCCCCGGCCATCGCCGCCGGCAACTGCGTGGTGCTGAAGCCCGCCGAACAGACCCCGGCCTCGATCATGGTGCTGTTCGAGCTGATCGGCGACCTCCTGCCGCCCGGCGTGGTCAATGTGGTCAACGGCTTTGGCCTGGAGGCCGGCAAGCCTCTCGCCTCCAGCCCGCGCATCGCCAAGATCGCCTTCACCGGCGAGACGTCCACGGGGCGTCTCATCATGCAGTACGCCAGCCAGAACCTGATCCCGGTGACGCTGGAGCTGGGCGGCAAGTCGCCCAACATCTTCTTCGCCGACGTGGCGGCCGAGGACGACGACTTCCTCGACAAGGCGCTCGAGGGCTTCGCGATGTTCGCCCTCAATCAGGGCGAGGTCTGCACCTGCCCCAGCCGCGCCCTGGTGCAGAAGTCGGTCTACGACAGGTTCATGGAAAAGGCGCTCAAGCGCGTGCAGGCGGTGGTGCAGGGCAACCCGCTGGATCCTTCCACCATGATCGGCGCCCAGGCCTCCGAGGAGCAGCTCAACAAGATCCTCGGCTACATGGACGTGGGCCGAAACGAGGGCGCGCGCCTGCTGACCGGCGGCTCACGCACCGTGCTGCCGGGCCAGCTGGCCGACGGTTTCTATGTCGAGCCCACCGTGTTCGAGGGCCACAACAAGATGCGGATCTTCCAGGAGGAGATCTTCGGTCCGGTCCTGGCCGTGACCACCTTCGAAACGGAAGAAGAGGCGCTGGAGATCGCCAACGACACCGCCTTTGGCCTCGGGGCCGGGGTGTGGACCCGCGACGGCTCGCGCGCCTACCGCTTCGGGCGCGGCATCCAGGCCGGCCGGGTGTGGACCAACTGCTACCACGCCTATCCCGCCCACGCGGCCTTCGGCGGCTACAAGCAGTCGGGCGTGGGCCGCGAGACCCACAAGATGATGCTCGACCACTACCAGCAGACCAAGAACCTGCTGGTCAGCTACAGCGCCAAGGCCCTGGGCTTCTTCTAGGCCCTATTCGGTTCCTCCCCCTGGGCCCTCGCCGACGCGGCGGGGGCTCCTTTTCTTCCGGTCGGTGACGACGGGAAGAGCGGCGCCGACGGCCCCAAAACCGACAAATCGAACAAGACCAGAATTCTGCCGCACGAAACAGAATTGGTCTTCTTGCGCGGGAGGCGGTGCTTCGCATACTCCCGCTCGCAAGACGACGACTGACGCAGCGGCAACATCGCTGGCGACGACAAGATCGACTGAAGAGACGTTAGGGAGATGCGTGGTGAGCGACGGACAGCTGTTTCCGGTTCCGGAAGACTGGGCGGGCAAGGCCCATATCGACGCCGCCGCCTATGAGGCCGCCGTGGCCCGCGTCGAAAGCGATCCCGAGGGCTACTGGCGCGATCTCGCCGCCCGCCTCGACTGGATCCAGGCCCCCACCAAGATCAAGGACGTCTCCTACGCCAAGGACGATTTCCGCATCCGCTGGTACGAGGACGGGGTGCTGAACGTCAGCGCCAACTGCATCGACCGCCATCTGCCGCACCGCAAGGACGACGTCGCCCTGATCTTCGAGGGCGACGAACCGGGCGTCTCCGACAAGATCACCTACGGCCAGCTGCACGACCAGGTCTGCCGCATGGCCAATGTGCTGAAGGACCTGGGCGCCAGGAAGGGCGACCGGATCACCATCTACCTGCCGATGGTGCCCGTGGCGGCGATCGCCATGCTGGCCTGCGCCCGCATCGGCGCCATCCATTCGGTCGTGTTCGGCGGCTTCTCGCCCGACAGCATCGCCGGCCGCATCCAGGACTGCGACTCCCGCCTGGTCATCACCGCCGACCAGGGCCGCCGCGGCGGCAAGACGGTCCCCCTGAAGGCCAATATCGACGAGGCCCTGACCCACTGCCCGCAGGTCGAGAAGGTGCTGATGGTCCGCTGGACCGGCGCCGACGTGCCGGTGGTCGAAGGCCGCGATGTGATCTGGAACGACGTCCGGGACGCGGCCTCGCCGGTGTGTGAACCCGAGCCGATGAACGCCGAGGACCCGCTGTTCATCCTCTACACCTCCGGCTCGACGGGGAAGCCCAAGGGCGTGCTGCACACCACCGGCGGCTACCTGGCTTGGGCCAGCTGGACCTTCGAGTCGGTGTTCGACTACCGCCCCGGCGAAATCTTCTGGTGCACGGCCGACGTGGGCTGGGTCACCGGCCACAGCTACGTCGTCTACGGCCCGCTGGCCAACGGCGGGACCAGCCTGATCTTCGAAGGCGTGCCCAACTACCCGACCCCGTCGCGTTTCTGGGAGGTGGTCGACAAGCACAAGGTCGAGATCTTCTACACCGCGCCGACGGCCCTGCGCGCCCTGATGCGCGAGGGCGACGAGCACGTCACCAAGAACGACCTGTCGTCGCTGCGCCTGCTGGGCAGCGTCGGCGAGCCGATCAATCCGGAAGCCTGGCTCTGGTATCACCGCGTGGTCGGCAAGGACCGCCTGCCGATCGTCGACACCTGGTGGCAGACCGAGACCGGCGGCATCCTCGTCTCGCCGCTGCCGGGCGCCACGGCCCTGAAGCCGGGCTCGGCCACCAAGCCGCTGCCGGGCGTCAAGCTGCAGCTGGTCGACGCCGAGGGTCACGTGCTGGACGGCGCGACCGAGGGCAACCTCGTGATCACCGACAGCTGGCCTGGCCAGATGCGCACGGTCTATGGCGACCACCAGCGCTTCTTCGAGACCTATTTCTCGACCTATCCCGGCAAGTACTTCACCGGCGACGGCTGCAAGCGCGACGCCGACGGCTACTACTGGATCACCGGCCGGGTCGACGACGTCATCAACGTCTCGGGCCACCGTCTGGGCACGGCCGAGATCGAAAGCGCCCTCGTGGCCCACGAAGCCGTCGCCGAGGCGGCGGTGGTCGGCTATCCGCACGACATCAAGGGCCAGGGCGTCTACGCCTACGTCACCCTGAAGGCCGACGCGGTCGCCACCGAGGAACTGCGCAAGCAGCTGGTGCTCTGGGTCCGCCACGAGATCGGCCCCTTCGCCGCGCCCGACGTGCTGCAGTGGGCCCCCGGCCTGCCCAAGACCCGCTCGGGCAAGATCATGCGCCGCATCCTGCGCAAGATCGCCGAGAACGCGGTGGATGCGCTGGGCGACACCTCGACCCTGGCCGATCCGTCGGTGGTGGATGACCTGGTGCGCAACCGCGCGGGCGCGAAGGCGGCTTAGAGCGTTCTGCGCCGTTTTTCCTAAACTCCCGTCATTCCCGCCCTTGTGGCGGGAACCTCTCTATCAGCCGCAAGGGCGGATGGGGCGGCGTGCTCAGCACGCCGCTTGCGCCTCACTTGCCAGCGGAACCAGGGTTTCCCGCCACAAGGGCGGGAATGACGGGAAGGAAAGGAGGAGGAAGGGCCCGCATCTCGTGTGACCCCCACGCCCTAGCCTCATCCCGCCGCAGGGTTTATACGCGCGGCCATGTTTGAAGGCCTCTCCCCCCTCGCCCGTGAAGCCCGCTCCTGGCCGTTCGAGCAGGCGCGCGCCACCATCGCCCGCGTCCTGCGCGTGCGCCTCCCCGATCGCGCCGACCAGGAAGCCGCGAAAGCCCTGATCGACGCCGGCAAGGCCGACGAGGCGGTGAAAGCCTATCCGGCTCTTTCCAAGGCCGTGATCTTCGAGACCGGCTACGGCCCGTCCGGCCTGCCGCACCTGGGCACCTTCGGTGAAGTCGCGCGCACGACCATGGTGCGCCAGGCCTTCCGCGCGCTGGTCGACGACCATATCCCCACGCGCCTGATCGCCTTCAGCGACGACATGGACGGCCTGCGCAAGGTGCCGGACAATATCGAGAACAAGCAGCCGTTGATTGAGGACCTGGGCAAGCCGCTGACGGTCGTCCGCGACCCGTTCGGCACGCACGACAGCTTCGGCGCCCACAACAACGCCCGCTTGCGCGCCTTCCTCGACGGCTTTGGCTTCGAGTACGAGTTCGTGTCCTCGACCGAGTGCTACAAGGGCGGGCTGTTCGACGAGACCCTGCTGACCGCCCTGGCCCGCTTCGACGCCATCCAGAAGGTCATGCTGCCGACCCTGGGCGAAGAGCGCCGCGCCACCTATTCGCCTTTCCTCCCGGTCAGCCCGTCGACCGGCAAGGTGCTGCAGGTCCCGACCCTGGAACGCAACGTCGAGAAGGGCACGATCGTCTTCGAGGACGAGGACGGCTCACGCGTCGAGGTCCCGGTCACCGGCGGCCACGTGAAGATGCAGTGGAAGCCCGACTGGGCCATGCGCTGGACGGCGCTGGGCGTCGACTACGAGATGAGCGGCAAGGACCTGATCGACTCGGTCAAGGCCTCCAGCGCCATCTGCAAGGCCCTGGGCGGGGTTCCGCCGGAAGGCTTCAACTACGAGCTCTTCCTGGACGAGAACAACCAGAAGATCTCCAAGTCCAAGGGCAACGGCCTGTCGATGGAGGACTGGCTGCGCTACGGCGCGCCGGAAAGCCTGTCGTACTACATGTTCCAGAGCCCCAAGTCGGCCAAGAAGCTGTATTTCGACGTCATCCCCAAGGCGACGGACGAATATCTGCAGCAGCTGGACGCCTTCGGCCGCCAGGAGCCCGCCAAGCAGCTCGACAACCCGGTCTGGCACATCCACGCCGGTAAGCCGCCGGAGCAGGGCTCGCCGGTCTCGTTCAGCCTGATGCTGAACCTGGTTTCGGCCGCCGACGCCTCGACCAAGGAGATCCTCTGGGGCTTCCTGTCGCGCTACATCCCGGGCGCGTCGGCGCAGACCCAGCCGCTGCTCGACCGCCTGGCCGGCTACGCGATCAACTACTACGAGGACTTCGTCAAACCGACGAAGACCTTCCGCGCCCCCACCGATCAGGAGCGCGCGGCGATCCTCGACCTGCTGGCCAAGCTGAAGGCCATGCCGGCCGGCACGCAGGACGCCGAGCTGATCCAGAACGAGGTGTTCGAGGTCGGCAAGACCCACGGCTTCGACCCGCTGCGCGCCTGGTTCCAGGCCCTGTACGAAGTGCTGCTCGGCCAAAGCCAGGGCCCGCGCTTCGGCTCGTTCGCGGCGATCTTCGGGATCGATCGCACGATCGCCCTGATCGAAGAGAAGCTTTCCTGATCCTTCTCCCCTTGCGGGAGAAGGTGTCGCCATAGGCGACGGATGAGGGGTCTCTCAGACGCAAGGCGCCGCGAAAGCTGATCGGCTTTCGCGGCGTTTTCGTGCGTGCGAACCCTCACCCGACCCGCTGCGCGGGCCACCCCCTCCCGCAGGGGGAGAGGGGCCTTGGTGCGACACCGTGCCTCGTTTCATGAACGCTTTCTGAATTTCGAATTAAGGGTTTGTGCGAACTTCGGAGTCTAGCCTGGGAACCATCAGAACCAGGAATAGTCCGATGGCTTCTTTCACTCTTCGCCCGCACGACCGTTCGGAATTCGACTCCCTGATCGGCGGCATCGCTTCGCAGTTCCCCGGCGCCCGCATCGAGGCCGCCCACAACGACACCTGGGCCTCCTACCGGGTCGACGTGTCGTGCGAGGATCCCCGCGCCTCGGCCCTGCGCGACTGGCTCAACGGCCACCACGCCGACTGCCCGCGCACTTAAGTCGATAAGGTCGGGTCGGCCTACTGGCTGACCCACTGCACGCAGGCGACCCAGGCCACCGTCATGCGGTCGAGCGTGCGGTCGTCGCCGTCGCGCAGGACCGAGGTCAGCTCGATCGTCCGGGCCGTCAGCCGGCCCAGTTCCTTGATCAGCACCTCGCCGTTGGTGGTCATCACCACCACCCGGTCGCCGCGCCGGGGTTCGGCCGTCGCCGAGACCAGAAGTCGGTCGCCGTCGCGATAGACCGGCGCCAGGGCGTCGCCCTCGACCTCCAGGGCGTAGAGCCCGTCCTCACGCGGCCCCGGAAGCTCCATCTCCTCCCAGCCCGCCCCGCGCGGCGCGCCCGCCTCGTCGAACAGGCCCGGCGCGGCCCGCGCCTGGCCGATCAGCGGAATGCCGGCGCGCTTGCCCTGCGCGCTCTCGGTCAGGGCCGCGAACTCGGAAAAACCCACACCCGTGGCCTCCAGCACCTTGGCCAGGCTCTCGGTCGAGGGCCAGCGGGGACGCGTATCCACGTCGCCGCGCTTGGAGCGGTTGAAGGCGGTGGGATCCAGGCCCGCCAGCTTGGCCATGGCCGAGGGGCTCATCTCGAACCGCTTGGCCAGGGCGTCGATCGCGGTCCACAGTTCGGCGTGCGAGAGCATGGGGTCCTCCACACGTCCAAGTGACGGGACCAAAAGGAAATTAAGCCCGCGCCATAGGAATGTAAACCTATGCCCTAAGGTCAAGGTTGACGTTTACGTAAGCGTTGACGTTCCGCAAGGTCCGGTCTAGCGTGAACGGCGATAACCAATGACCCGGCCCGGAAGGCCGGCCGCACCCTGGGAGGGTACCGATGGCAGCCGATCTTCGACGTCCCGAGCGCACGTTCTCGATCCGTCAGCTGTGCAACGAATTCAAAGCCACGCCCCGGGCGCTGCGCTTCTACGAGGACAAGGGCCTGCTGACGCCGGCCCGCGAGGGCCTCAACCGCGTCTATTCCCACAAGGACCGCGTCCGCCTGCAGCTGATCCTGCGCGGCAAGCGCGTGGGCCTGTCGCTGTCGGAAATCCGCGAGCTGCTCGACCTCTACGACGAGAACGACGACGGCGCGGCCCAGATGGCCCGGTCGCTGAAGAAGTTCCGCGAGCGCGCCAGCGCCCTGGAGCAGCAGCGCGAGGACATCGACGGCGCCCTGATCGAACTGCGCGAGGCCTGCGACCGCCTCGAGAAGCGCCTGGCCGAGATCCGCCCCGACCTGCTGCCGCGCTCGGCCGACTACGAGCAGCTGCTGCGCGCCCGCCTCGACGGCGCCGAAATGGCCCTGGGCAAGTAAGGCCGCAAACACTCAAGGTCGCGCCCGTTTCCGCCAAGACCGGCGGGGCGGGCGGGCCTTGGTTCCACCTCCCCGATCCGACCCATCAGGACTGCTTTAAATGACCTACCAGCCGCCCGTTCGCGATCACATGTTCCTGCTGCGCGACGTGCTCAACATCGAGCAGTACGGTAACCTGCCGGCCTTCGCCGACGCCTCGATCGACGTCGTCGAGCAGATCGTCGAGGGCGCGGCCCAGTTCACCGGCGAAGTCCTGGCCCCGCTGAACAGCGTCGGCGACAAGACCGGCTGCAAGCTGGACCCGGTCACCAACACCGTCACCACCCCGCCGGGCTTCAAGGAAGCCTACAAGGCCCTGTGCGAAGGCGGCTGGACCGGCCTCGGCTCGGATCCGACCTACGGCGGCCAGGGCCTGCCGCACGTCGTGAACCTGTCGTTCTCGGAAATGTCGAGCAGCGCCAACATGGCCTTCTCGATGTATCCGGGCCTGGCCCACGGCGCCTATTCGGCCATCCACACCGGCGGCACCGACGCCCAGAAGCAGACCTACCTGCCCAAGATGATCACGGGCGAGTGGACGGGCACCATGAACCTGACCGAGCCGCACTGCGGCACGGACCTGGGTTTGCTGCGCACCAAGGCCGTCCCGCAGGCCGACGGCAGCTACAAGATCACCGGCCAGAAGATCTGGATCTCGGCCGGCGAGCACGACATGTCGGACAACATCGTCCACCTGGTGCTGGCCCGCATCGAAGGCGCCCCGGCCGGCGTGAAGGGCATCAGCCTGTTCATCGTGCCGAAGTTCTTCCCCAAGGAAGACGGCAGCGTCGGCGCGCGCAACGAGGGCGCCAAGTGCGTGGGCCTCGAAGAGAAGATGGGCATCCACGGCAACGCCACCTGCGTCATGCAGTACGACGACGCCGAGGGCTACCTGATCGGTGAAGAGAACAGCGGCCTGAAGCTGATGTTCGTGATGATGAACGAAGCCCGCCTGGGCGTCGGCCTGCAGGGCGTCGCCCAGGCCGAAGCGGCCAACCAGGCCGCCGTCGCCTTCGCCAAGGATCGCCTGCAGGGCCGCTCGCTGACGGGCCCGAAGAACGCCGACGGTCCGGCCGACCCGATCATCGTCCACCCGGACGTGCGTCGCCTGCGGCTGGAGAACAAGGCGATCATCGAAGGCGGCCGCGCCTTCCTGTTCTGGACCGCCCTGCACGGCGACCTGGCCCACGCTCACCCTGATGAAGCGGTGCGCACCAAGGCCGAGGACTACATGGGCCTGCTGACGCCGGTGCTCAAAGGCTACCTGACCGACCGCGGCTTCCAGGCCTGCTCCAACGCGGTGCAGGTGCACGGCGGCTCGGGCTTCACCGAGCACTTCCCGGTCAGCCAGTACCTGCGCGACTGCCGCATCGCCCTGATCTACGAAGGCACCAACGGCGTGCAGGCCCTCGACCTCGTCGGCCGCAAGCTGGCGGCCAAGGGCGGCCGCGGCGTGATGACCTTCTTCCAGGAGATCGACCAGTTCGTCGGCGAGAACGACGGCGACGCCGAGCTGAAGCCGTTCATCGACGCCCTGGCGGCGACGAAGGCCCAGCTGCAGGACGGCACCATGTGGCTGATGCAGAACGGCCTGCAGAACCCCGACAACGCCGGCGCGGCCTCGACCGACTACATGCACCTCTTCGGCCTGACGGGCCTGGCCTACATGTGGGCCCTGATGGTCAAGGCGGCCAACGCCAAGATCGCCGAAGGCTCCACCGACCCGTTCTTCACGACCAAGGTCGCCACCGCGCGATATTTCATCGAGCGGGTCTTGCCTGACGCAGGGGCGCATCTGGCCAAACTGAAGACCGGTTCGGCGACCCTGATGGCGCTGCCCGCGGAGGCCTTCTGATCATGAGCGTGCTCGACGTCGCAAAACCCGCCTTCATGGCCGAAGAAGACATCGCGATCTTCGAGGACGCGGTGGGCAAGTTCTTCGACGAGCACGCCCCTGAAAACGTCGTGGCGACCTGGCGCAAGAACCACTGCGTCGATCGCTCGATGTGGAACAAGGCGGGGGAGGCCGGGTTGCTCGGCCTCTCCACGCCGGAAGAATACGGCGGCTCCGGCGGCGACTATCGCCACGAGGTCGTGCTGATGGAACAGCTGGGCAAGAAGGGCGTCGACGGCTTCGGCGCCAGCCTGCACAACGCCATCGTCATGCCGTACATCTTCCACTACGGCACCGAGGAGCAGAAGCAGCGGTGGCTGCCGCGCCTGTCGACCGGCGAGCTGGTCGGCGCGATCGCCATGACCGAGCCGGGCGCCGGCTCCGACCTGCAGGGTGTGAAGACCAGCGCCAAGAAGGTCGGCAACCAGTACGTCGTCAACGGCTCCAAGACCTTCATCACCAACGGCCAGACGGCCAATCTCATTATCGTAGTGGCCAAGACCGACCCGGCCGGCGGCGCGCGCGGGACCAGCCTGGTGGTCGTCGAGACCGACGGAGCCGAGGGCTTCGAGCGCGGCCGCAACCTCGACAAGCTGGGCCACGAGGCCCAGGACACCTCGGAACTGTTCTTCAACGACGTGAAGATCCCGACCGAGAACCTGCTCGGAACCGAGGAAGGCCAGGGCTTCTTCCAACTGATGGCCCAGCTGCCGCAGGAGCGGCTGAACATCGCCGTGCAGGGCATGGCGACCATCGAGCGGGCGCTGGAGCTGACCATCGCCTACGTCAAGGAACGCCAGGCGTTCGGCAAGCCGATCATCGCCTTCCAGAACACCCAGTTCGTGCTGGCCGAATGCAAGACCGAGGCGACCGTCGCCAAGGTGTTCGTCAACCACTGCATCGAGCGCCACCTGAAGGGCGATCTCGACGCCTCGACGGCCTCGATGGCCAAGTACTGGGTGACGGACCTGGAGAACAAGATCGTCGACCGCTGCCTGCAGCTGTTCGGCGGCTACGGCTTTATGAACGAGTACCCGATCGCCCGGATGTACAAGGACAGCCGCGTCCAGCGCATCTACGGCGGCACCAACGAGATCATGAAGCTGCTGATCGCGAGGACGCTCTGATGATGTTCGCCGACGCTCCGCCCCCGCCGCCTAACGACGCGGCTCGCTCGGCCGTGGTCTGCGTCAAGGCCGAGGGCCGCCGTCCGCTGCAGTTCTCCGGCAAGCTGGAGGGCAAGCGCCCCCAGCCCGGCGCCTTCGACCTGCCGCTCAAGCCCGGCGTCGAGCAATGCAACAACCTGCTGCGCTCCAAGGTCGCGACCTGGACCCTGACGGTGAACACGCCGGGCTTCACGCCCTGCCGCCTGCCCGCGCCGGAGTTTGGCCAACGGGTGGTCTATTCGGCCAAGGCCAGCGCCCGGGGTCTTTCCTGCGCGCCGATCCACAAGTCCCCCATCGGGGCCTGGAAGAAGTAGCATGTCGACCCACGTCGCCATCGTCGACTGGAAGCTGGAGCCCGGGGCGGACTTTCCCCGGGGCCGCTACAGCCGCGCCCATACCCTGTCGTTCGACGGCGGGGTGACGGCGCTCGGCTCGGCGTCGCCGTCGGTGGTGCCGCTGCCCTGGTCGGATCCGGCCGGCGTCGATCCCGAGGAGATGTTCGTGGCGGCGCTGTCGTCCTGCCACATGCTGACTTTCCTCGATCTGGCCCGTCGCGCCGGCTTCTTCATCAGCGCCTATCGCGACCGGGCCGAGGGCGTGATGACCAAGAACGAGCATGGCGCTCACTGGGTCAGCCATGTGGCTCTTCGCCCCGACATCGTCTTCGAGGGCGACGCGCCCGACGAAGCCAAGCTGGCGGCCCTGCACGAGGCCGCCCACCACGCCTGTTTCATCGCCAACTCGGTCCGGACGGACGTCCGGGTCGAGCCGGCGCTCGAAAACGCCCTTCGGGGCCAACAGATTTAAAGATCGCAGGAAGGAGCCATTCAATGGCCGACGCTTACATCTTCGACGCCGTGCGCACCCCGCGCGGCAAGGGCAAGAAGGACGGCTCTCTGCACGAGATCACCGCCCTGTCGCTGGCCAGCCAGGTGCTGGAAGCCATCCGCGACCGCAACGGTCTGGACACCTCCAAGGTCGACGACGTCGTCCTGGGCTGCGTGGCCCCGGTCGGCGAGCAAGGCTCGGACATCGCCCGCACCGCCGTGCTGACGGCCGACTACGCCGAGAACGTCGCCGGCGTGCAGATCAACCGCTTCTGCGCCTCGGGCCTAGAAGCCGTGAACATGGCCGCGGCCAAGGTCATCTCGGGTGAAGCCGACCTGACCATCGGCGGCGGCGTCGAGAGCATGAGCCGCGTGCCGATGGGCAGCGACGGCGGCGCCTGGCCGACCGACCCGTCGTCGGCCTTCAAGACCTACTTCATGCCGCAGGGCGTGTCGGCCGACCTGATCGCCACCCTCTACGGCTTCAGCCGCGACGACGTCGACGCCTACGCCGTCGAGAGCCAGCGCCGCGCCGCCCAGTCGTGGGCCGAGAACCGCTTCGCCAAGTCGGTGGTGCCGGTGAAGGACCAGCTGGGCCTCAACATCCTGTCGCACGACGAGACCGTCCGCGGCGCCACCACGATGCAGACCCTGGCCTCGCTGAACCCGTCGTTCACGGGCATGGGCGAGATGGCCTTCGACGCGGTCGCCACCCAGCGCTACCCGCAGGTCGAGCGCATGACCCACGTGCACCACGCGGGCAACAGCTCGGGCATCGTCGACGGCGCCGCCGGCGTGCTGATCGGCACCAAGGAAATGGGCGACGCGCTGGGCCTCAAGGCCCGCGCCCGCATCAAGGGCATGGCCTCGATCGGTTCGGAGCCGTCGATCATGCTGACCGGCCCGTCGCTGGTCACCGAGAAGCTGCTCAAGAAGCTCAAGATGGAAGTCGCCGACATCGACCTCTACGAGCTGAACGAAGCCTTCGCGGCCGTCGTCCTGCGCATGATGCAGGCGCTGGACATCCCGCACGACAAGATGAACGTCAACGGCGGCGCCATCGCCATGGGCCACCCGCTGGGCGCCACCGGCGCGATGATCCTGGGCACCATGGTCGACGAGCTGGAACGCTCCGACAAGGAAACCGCCCTGATCACCCTGTGCGTCGGCGCCGGCATGGGCACCGCCACGGTCATCGAACGCGTCTGATCCAAGCACAGATCGTCATCCCGGACGGCCGTAGGCCGATCCGGGACCCAGGGGCCGGCGCACTGCGGTTCACCTGGGTCCCGGCTCTCCGCTTCGCTACGGCCGGGATGACGACCCAAATTCTGAAGGACTAGTCCACATGGAAAACTTCAAGATCGAGGTCGACGGCGACGGCATCGCCCTGGTCACCTTCGACGTCCCCGGCCGTTCGATGAACACCCTGACCGCTTCGGTGATCAAGGAAGTCGGCGAGCTGGTCGAGCGCATCAAGACCGACGAGGCCATCAAGGGCGTCGTCATCACCTCGGGCAAGACCACCGGCTTCTGCGCCGGCGCCGACCTGGGCGAACTGGGCGGCAGCGGCGGCCTGGGCGGCAGCGACCTGCAGGCGGCGTTCGACGCCGGCTTCGCGCTCAACAAGGCCTTCCGCGCCCTGGAAACCGGCGGCAAGCCGGTGGCCGCGGCGATCAACGGCCTGGCGCTGGGCGGCGGCCTGGACTTCGTTCTGGCCTGCCACTACCGCGTGGTCGCGGACCTGCCGAAGCTGCAACTGGGCCTGCCGGAAGCCAAGGTCGGCCTGCTGCCCGGCGGCGGCGGCACCCAGCGCCTGACCCGCCTGATGGGCGTGATGGCCGCCGCGCCGTACCTGCTCGAAGGCAAGTCGATGAAGCCGGCCGAGGCCCTGGGCCTCAAGGTCGTGCACGAGGTCGTGCCGGCCGGTGCGGAAGTCGAGGCCGCCAAGACCTGGATCAAGACCAAGGGCGACCCGGTCGCGCCGTGGGACAAGAAGGAATTCAAGATCCCCGGCGGCGGCCCCTACACCCCGACCGGCGCCCAGGTGTTCATCATGGGCAACGCCATGCTGCGCAAGAACACCTACGGCAACTATCCGGCCCAGCAGAACATCATGAAGGCCGTCTATGAAGGCCTGCAGGTTCCGTTCGACGCCGCGATCCGCATCGAGACCCGCTACTTCATCAAGACCCTGATGACGCCGCAGGCCAAGGGCATGATCCGCACCCTGTTCCTGTCCCTGCAGGAACTGGGCAAGGGCGCCGGCCGTCCGGACGGCGTGCCGCACTACGACGTCAAGAAGGTCGCCGTGCTGGGCGCCGGCATGATGGGCGCGGGCATCGCCTACGTCCAAGCCATGGCCGGCATCGAGACCGTCCTGATCGACCAGAGCCAAGAGGCCGCCGACAAGGGCAAGGGCTACGCCGAAGGCCTGGTGAAGAAGGCCGTCTCGCGTGGCAAGCTGACCCAGGAGAAGGGCGAGGCCATCCTGGCGCTCATCCACCCGACCGCCGACTACGAGAACGTCAGGGGCTCGGACCTGGTCATCGAGGCCGTGTTCGAGAACCGCGACGTTAAGGCCGACGTGACCAAGAAGGCCGAGGCCCAGCTGGCCGACACGGCCATCTTCGGCTCCAACACCTCGACCCTGCCGATCACCGGCCTCGCGGAAGCTTCCGTGCGCCCGGCCTCGTTCATCGGCATCCACTTCTTCTCGCCGGTCGACAAGATGGGCCTGGTCGAGATCATCATGGGCGAAAAGACCAGCCAGGAAGCCCTGGCCAAGTCGATCGACTACGTCCTGAAGATCAAGAAGACCCCGATCGTCGTCAACGACAGCCGCGGCTTCTACACCTCGCGCTGCTTCGGCACCTTCGTGCAGGAAGGCATGGAGCTGCTGAGCGACGGCATCGCCCCGGCGATCATCGACAATGTCGGCCGCGCCACCGGCATGCCGCGCGGTCCGCTGGAAATGCACGACGACGTCGCGCTGGACCTGTCGCACAAGATCGCCGTCCAGACGAAGAAGGACCTCGGCGACAAATACGAAGAGCGTCCGTTCACCGCGATCATCGCCAAGATGGTCGAGGACCTGGGCCGCTACGGCCGCAAGAACGGCAAGGGCTTCTACGACTATCCGGAAAACGGCCCCAAGACCCTGTGGCCGGGCCTGTCGGACCTCGTCGAAGTGACCGTGAAGGACGCCGACAAGGCGCTGATCGAACAGATCCGCACCCGCCTGCTGTACCGCCAGGCCGTCGAGGCCGCGCGCTGCTTCGAGGAAGGCGTGATCACCGATCCGCGCGAAGCCGACGTCGGCGCGATCCTGGGCTGGGGCTTCGCGCCCTGGACCGGCGGTCCGATCAGCCTGATCGATGGCGTGGGCGTGGCCAAGTTCGTCGAGACCCTCGACCAGTTGGCCGCCGCCTACGGCTCGCGCTTCACCCCGCCGGCCCTGCTGCGCGAGATGGCCGCCAAGGGCGAGACCTTCTACGGCCGCTTCGGCGTCAAGGAGAAGGCGGCCGCTTAAGCGAAGTAAGGGACCTTGCGTGATCCTCGTCCTTCGACAGGCTCAGGATGAGGATCATGGGCAGTCCTCGACAATAGAGAACCTCACCCTGAGCTCGTCGAAGGGCGGGGTTCTCGGATCAACGGTCGCCCGCAAGGCGAAATGAGTAGGCCCGGCGGCGACGCCGGGCCTTTTTCTTTGCGCCGCCGCATCATTGCCGCCATCGCCGCGCCCCATCGCGCGGCTACCTCGACGCCAGCCGCGCGTTGATGGCGGCGAGCAGGGGTTTGGGATGGCCGGCAGGCGATCGACAGTTCGCCGCAAGAGGCCTTTCGCCCTCGCCCTGATGGTGGCGAGCGGCCTGCACGTGCTGCTGGGCGTGGGCCTGCTGGCAGGGATCAAGGTGATGCCGCCGCTGGTCGAGCAGACCCTGATCGTCGACCTGGTGGACGTGGCCCCGCCGCCCGCGCCGCGCGCCGAGGCGCCCGTGGTGGCCACGCCGACGCCCGCGGCTCCGAAGACGCCGCCGGCCCGCGCCGTGGTCCCGCCGCCTCCGCCGCCGCCGGCCCAGGTCGCTACGGCGCCCGCGCCCAGCGCGCCGCCCGTCGCCGCGCCGCAAGCGCCCCGCGCTGCCACGGCCCCGCCAGGTTTCAAGTCTCGGGGAACGCCCACGCCCGGCGGCGACACCCTGCGCCAGGCCGCCCGCGAAGGCGGCGGCTGCAACCACGCCGACCTCTACCGCCTGACCAAGGCCGAACGCGCCGCCTGCGACGACAAGCTGGGCATCAAGTCCCGCGACGCGCCGATGTACGCGGTGATCGACCAGGCCAAGAAGGACTTCTTCGACGGGGCCTGCAAGAAGGACGACGAGTGGTGCCTCTACCGCACCGGCCAGGGGCCGTATCCGGGCCTGCTGGCCCTGATGAAGAAGAAAAAGGACGAGTGGTGACTGGCGCCTGATCCCTCTCCCCTTGCGGGAGAGGGTGGCCTCCGAAGGAGGTCGGGTGAGGGGTCTCTCAGACCTCGACACCGCGTAGGGCGGATCGGCTGGGTGAGGTGTCTGAAGTTTGAGAGACCCCTCATCCGTCGGCTTCGCCGCCACCTTCTCCCGCAAGGGGAGAAGGAAGCACGAAAAAGGGCGGCCCTTGCGAGCCGCCCTTTCCGTTCTCAACCGAACCCCAGCGCCTAGAAGCGCTTGCTGACGCTCAGGTACAGGCGACGCTCGACTTCCAGGCCGGCGCTCTGGCGCTGGCGGCTGTCGCCGAGGTTCTGGCCGCTGAGGGCCACGGTGACGTCGCCCTCGAAGGTGCGGGCCACGCGGCCGCCGATGGCGGCGTAGGCGTCGATGTCCACCAGGCGCGGATTGGCGCCGACGGCGTAGAGAGCGTAGGCCTGATGGTCGCCCACCAGGGTGACGAAGGCGTCGGCCGTCCACGGACCGCCGGTCCAGCCCAGGGCCACGTTGCCGCGGTTCTCAGGCGTGGTCGCGCCGAAGGCGGCCGAGCGCAGCACCGGCGAGAAGCCGGCCAGCGGTTCGTCGTCGACCTCGGTGTGGGTCCAGTCGGCGTTCCAGCGGAAGCCGGCGGCCAGCTCGCCCGAGGCGGCCAGTTCGAAGCCGGTCATCTTGCTTTCGCCGATGTTGCGGTAGCTGAGCACCGGCAGGCTGACCAGGGTCGGCGCGACGTCGATCTGGGCCGAGGTGGGCTGGCCCTTCACGTCTTCGGTCTTCTGGACGAAGGCCTTGGCGCTGACCTGGGCCTTGAGGGCGGGCAGGGCGCGCTCGTAGGTCAGCTGGTAGTTGGTGACGATCGCCGGCTCCAGAGTCGGGTTGCCGGCCAGGCCCAGGGTGTAGGGACCGACGCTGACGCGGGCCTGCAGGGCGCCCAGGTCGACCAGGGTCGGCACCTGCACGCCGCGGGCGGCGCTGGCCTTGAAGGTGTCGGCGGCGGTGGCGCGCCAGACCAGGCCCAGGTTCCACGACGGCTCCTCGATCTTGCGATCCCAGTAGCCGTTGCCCAGCGGCGGCGAGCCGGCCGGGAAGGGGCCCTCGCGCGACAGGTCCAGGCTGTCGTAGCGGCCGGCGGCGGTGAAGGCGAGCTTGTCGGTGATCGCCCAGTTCCACATCGCCGAGGCCGACAGCACGTCGTAGCTGACTTCCGCGCCGCCGATCGGGGCGGTGTTGACCTCGTTGTGGCGGTATTCGCCGCCCAGGCGGATCGTGTGCTTCGCGCCGATCTTGAACAGGTCCTGGGCCGAGACGACCGTGATCTTGTTCTCGAAGCGCGCCTTCTGGCCCAGGATCACGTGCTTGGCGGTCAGGTCGTTCTGGTAGGCGCTGAACTGCAGCTGGCCGGCCTTGGTATCGGCGGTCAGCGTGCCCTTCAGCGAGCCCGTCAGGTACTTGCTGGGCGAGTAGGCGTAGTTGGACAGCATGTCGCTGACCTGGACGTTCGAGTACGAGCCCTCGATGCGCAGCTCGGCCTTGTCGGTCAGCTGGGTGACGGTGTCGAGGTTGGCCGACACGCGCGAGGGTTCGTTCTGCTGGCTCTTGGCCACGCCGACGGTGTTGTCGAACTCGTCCGACTTGGCCGCGCCGGCCGAGAAGCGGGCGCTGAAGCGCTCGCCGACCTTGAACGACTTGGCCAGCGAGACCTCGCCGTAGCGGGCCGAGCCGCCGCGCACGGTGATGTCGCCGGTCTGGTCGAACTTGGGGTTGGCGGTGATGATGTTGACCACGCCGCTGACGGCGTTGAAGCCGAAGAGGGCGCTGTTGGGGCCCTTGACCACCTCGATCTGGCGGATCTCCGACAGCTGCACGGGCAGGGTGGCCCAGGCGGTGTAGCCGTAGTGGTCGAGATAGACCTGGCGGCCGTTGATCAGCACCAGCAGGCGCGGCGACATGGCCTGGTTGTAGCCGCGCACGCTGACGTCGGCGGCGCCAGCGCCCCAGGTGGTGACGTCCAGGCCCGCGACGCGCGACAGGATGGTCGGCAGGTCGACGGCGCCCGAGCGCTCGATGTCGGCGGCCGAGATGATGGTCATGTCCACCGGCGCTTCGGTCGAGCGCTGCGGGGCGCCCGTGGCGCTGGTGGTGACCGGTTCGTTGAACAGCTGCTCGAGCGAGCCGTAGTCGATCGACTGGGCGTGAGCGGCCGAGGCGGCGGCGACGAGGAGGCCCGCGGAAACGCCGGCCAGGAGAGTCTTCTTCATCGGGATATCTCTTGTGCTGGCGGGGATCAGACTTCGCGGATCATCATGCGGAAGGCGGACTTGAAGACCGCGCCCACCGCCGCGGCGGCGCCGCGGTTGACGATGATCTCGACCTTCGGGTCGGCCGACACGCTCATGACGCAGGCGCCGCTGGCGGCGCAGGACGCGTCCGAACCGATGGTGATGATCTTCTTGGCCTTGGCGGCCGCGCCCACGGGGCCGGCGGTCACGCCGGTGGTGACGTAGAGGGCGGCCACGCCGCCCACGCCCGACACGGCGCCGGCTTCGACCGGCTTGGCCGTCAGGGTCAGGGTCCCGGTGGTCAGGCCGCCGCCGATGGCGGCCAGGACGGCGTTCTTTTCGGCGACCGAGGCGGGCTTTGACGGGTCGAACACGACGCCCAGCACCGCCTTGCCGGTGGGGCCGTTCTCGAGGAAGGTCAGCGCGCGGCCGGCGATCTGCACGTCCTTGGCGGCGTCGGCATGGGCGCTGATCGGCGCGACGGCGAGGAGCGTCGCGGCCAGCGCCACGACGGGTTTGTTTTTCGACATTCTGTTGAAATCCCCTGCCCTTTGTTGGGCTTGTGGGCGGGGTGATGGCGCGGCGGATGTAAAGAAGACGTAACGCGGCCAGGATGACGGCGTTATGCAAAATGTTGCACTGGTCGGGTAGTCGACGCTGAGACAACTTCAGGTCTGCGCGTGACCTTGCGGCAGGCGAGCTCTATGGCCGCCGGCGCCTCATCTTGAGTTGTGTTCGGACAGAATGTCGCAGTCGGGGATTTATTTTCGGATCGCCGGGGATCAGGCCGCCGAACCTCAGATCGAAAGACGCTCGGCGGCGACGCCGGCCGCGCGCAGGGCCGCCAGACGGGCGAAGGCCAGGGTCAGGGCCTTGCGGCGGGCGCCGGCCAGCGGCGTGACGGGCGCGGCCCGAACCACCGCGCCGCCAAAGCCGTCGGCGACGATCAGGCCCGGTTCCTCCGGCAGGATCCCGTCGGGAAACTGCGGGGCGACGGCGAAGTGGAAGGCGTCGCAATAGGGCCCGTACTCGCCCCACTTGCGGTCGACGCGATAGTCGTCCAGGCCCGACTTCACCTCGACGATGACGATGTCGCCCTTGGGCCCCAGCGCCATCAGGTCGGCCCGGCGGCCGTTGGGCAGGGTCACCTCGGCCAGCGGCGCATAGCCCAGGTCGACCAGCAGCCTCGCCGCGCCGCGGGTGACGGCCTGGGTGGTC
Organism: uncultured Caulobacter sp.; assembly: GCA_966252285.1. GTDB lineage: Bacteria > Pseudomonadota > Alphaproteobacteria > Caulobacterales > Caulobacteraceae > Caulobacter. The sequence continues at coordinate 14,709 of CBINOL010000018.1, read as the reverse complement.
TCGGGGCGCCCCATGGCCGAGGGAGTGAGGCTGATGTCGACGACGACGTCCATGTCGTCATCATGTTCCATCTTTGTTCGCTTCGCAAGCGGGGCGGTGCGGCGCTTGGACTGGCGATCTATTCCACCAGCACCGGCGCGGGGACGGTCCCGGCGCCGCGCTGGCGCCAGGCCTCCAGTTCGTCGATCAGGGCGTCGGCGCCGAGCGTCAGCGTGCGGGGCAGGGCGCCGTCGGCGCCGAAGCCGCGATTGAAGCCGCCGACCAGCGACTTGGGGCGGGCCGCGTCGTGATAGCGGTAGCCGACCATCGTGCCGCCCCTGGGCAGCTTCCAGCGGTAGAACGACTCGACGTGGCGCCACGCCACCTTGTTGCCGGCGCGCAGGCCGCCCTCGAGCCGGAAGCCCTCGGCGTCGAGCACAAGGCGCGGGGGCCGGATCAGCAGGACCAGCATGATCATCGAACACAGGCCGAAGAAGGCGAGGCCTAACCACAGCTTCCAGGTGTGGCGATCGGCGTCGCCGAACAGCAGCAGAAGGGCGGCGGCGACGGTTAGGGTCAGCGAGGCCAGCAGATAGAGGGCGATCTTGCCCCGCGAGCCTTCGATGATCTTCCGGTCCATGCGCGCCCCCGCTTGCAGAGGCGGCAAGCTGCCACGACCGCCGGCCGATGGCCATGGTCAAGCTTTGGCTATCCCCGGGCGTGCCTGGTCACCCGCAGGCGCGAGACGTCGTAGCCCATGGCCTTGGCCCGGTCGGTCAGGGCCTGGGTCAGGCCGGGCGTGGGCTTGTCGCGGGTCAGCAGCCAGAGATAGCGGCCGCTGCCCTCGCCGACGATTGCCCAGCTGTAGTCGTCGGCGTGGTCCAGCACCCAGTAGTCGCCGAGGAAGAACGGGCCGAAGAACGACACCTTCAGCTTGGCCCCCGTGGCCTTGTCGACCACCTTGGCCTTGCCCAGGCTGAACTTCTCGATGCCTTCGGGGCCGCCCTTGCGGCAGGTGTTGCGCACTTCCACCAGGCCGTCGGGGCGCAGGGAATATTCGGCGGTGACGCCGTCGCAGCCCTTCTCGAAGCGGAAGTCGTAGCGGGCCGCCTCGTACCACAGGCCCAGATACTTGCTGAGCTCGACGCGCTTGGCCGGTTGCGGCGGGCGGGGATTGCCGGCCGGACCGGCGCCCGCGCAGGCGGCCAGGGCCAGCAGGGCGACGCCGCAGGCGCCGGCGACGGCGAGGCGGACCGCGCGCACCCTCAGGCCTCGGGCTGCTGCGGGAAGACCAGCTTCTCGTAGCCCAGGGCCTTCACGCGGGCGAGGGCGGCCGACTTGGTCGCCTCGTCCATCACCGGCTTGCGCGACAGCAGCCAGACGAAGTTGCCGCCGGGCGTGGCCATGATCGCCCACGAGGCGTCGTCGGCATGGTCGAGCACCCAGTATTCCTGCTTCTTCAGGCCGCCCAGGAAGTTCATCGAGAACTTGGCGTTCTCGGACCCGGCGACGATCTTGCCGCTGGTGTTGAAGGTCTTGGCCTTGCCGGTGGCGCTGTCGCGGCGGCAGACCTGGCGCACCGAGAAGCTGTCGGCGCTCTTGGCGGTGAACTCGGTGGTCGGGGCCTCGCAGTTGCGCTGGCCGGAGTTGGGCGTGCGGGCGATCTCGTACCACTTGCCCGAATAGAAGGCCGCCGCCACCGGCTTGGACGGCGGCTGGGCGCCGGCCAGGGCCATGGCGGGAAGGGCCAGGCACGCCGCGAGGGACAGGATCAGGCTTACGCGCATTCCGACACCTTGCTGCTTGGCGGGCTTTGCGCCCTGCTCAAGTTCATCCCCCGAACGGAAGCAAACGCAAGGGAAACGGTCGGTGTTCCCGGTGCGGATCGCTAGAGCCGGTAGCCGAACGCGTCGCAGAGGGGCTCGAGGTGGCGGCGGGCGAGCGCCAGTTCGTCGGCGTCGAGTTCGAGGCTGTACTTGTCCAGCGCGGTGTCGACGAGGGGGCCGCCCCATTCGGGGGTCCAGAACGCCTGGGCGGCGGGATCGAACGTCTGCTTGTGGTCGTCGAGGTCGAAGCGGACCTCCGCCGAGATGAACGCGCCCAGGCGGGCGGCCGTGGCGGGATCGCGCGAGATCAGGTCCTCGTAGCGCACGACGTAGGCGCCGGGCCGCTCGCGCATCGCGGCGATGCGTTCGCCCAGCCTGGCGACATGGAGGACGATGTCGCCAAATCCCATCGGCGTGATGAACGAGCTCTTGCCCTCCTCGCGCTGCCGGTTTCTGACCCGCAGGATCGAGGCGGCGGTCGCCAGCGGATGCCGCACCGAAGACACGAAGCGGACCGTCGGCATCAGCTCCTGGAAGACCTCCAGCACGTCGAGCGCCAGCGGGTCCTTCAGCACCAGCCTGTCGACGCCCAGGTCCCGCGCGATCCGCCGGAAAAGCCCCTGGAACAGGGCCTGGTACTCGGCCACGTAGTCGGCGCGGTCGAGGGGGGCGAAGGCGGCGAACTTCTGCAGGGTGTCGAACGACTGGACGATCACCCGCAGCTGGCTTTCCTTGCGGATGTAGGGCGCGTCGCAGGAGCGGGAGATGACGCGTTGCAGCACCGTGGTGCCGCTGCGCATCACCCCCGTCACGAAGACGACCTGGGCGGGCGAGGGCGCCTCGCCCGCCTCTGGCGGATCGGAGAAGGTCGGCGCGCCGGTCGTCAAGTTGCGGCGGCGGCGGACTTGGCGGCCAGATTGAGGTTCCTGGCGGAGGCGAAGTCCTTGGGATCGGGACGATAGTCCGGATCGGCCATGAACCTGCCCACCCACTCGCTCAGCTGGCCCAGCGGCACGATCATGTCTTCCTGAACGCCGATCGAATGGCTGCCCTCCAGGCGCAGGCACTCGAAGAAGAACAGGCGCACCCCGACCATGTCGGCCAGTTCGCACAGATAGTAGAAGTTGCTGCAGTGGTGGCCCTGGACCAGCACGATGACGGTCGCGCCCGGGCGGCAGAAGATCATGTTGGCCAGCGACGCCCCGGCTTCGGAGACGATCAGGCGGGCGTTCGAGAACACCCGCACCTGCTGGGCCCAGCTGGTCGATCCCGGATCGAAGCTCCACAGCCCCATGTCCTTGAGCGTGCTGTCGAGCATGCCGCGGTTGATCAGCCGCCGGTGCGCCACGTTGCGCCGCGCGATGTGCACGTGCTCCATCTTGCCGCCCAGGTCGGTGAAGTAGGGCGCGGCCAGAGCCCTCAGCTTCTCGACCACCGTGGGCGAGAGCAGGATGTCGCTCTTGAGGGGCTCGCGCTCGGTGTGGACCGTGTTGATGCAGACGTCGGTCATGCAATAGAGGCGATGCACGTTCAGCGACATGCCGCGGTCGACCTCGATCAGCGGCGCGGGGCCGTCGAACAGCAGGGCGAGGATCTCGCGCATCTGCGGCGCCAGGTGGCTGTCGACCAGCAGCGGGACCGACGGGCTCAGGCCGTTCTCGCGGGCGACCATGTAGCGCGGCAGGATCTCCAGCAGCCAGTGATGGTAGTTGTGGCCGTGGTCGTGGAGCATCCAGTAGCCCTCTTCCACCGCCCGGACCTTGGCCGGCAGGCGGAAGGAGCACCGATCATCGATGATGTGCATCAGGTTGGGGCACTGCATCTCGCGCGCGCGCGGCCCCGTCTCTGCGTAGTCGTAATAGACCTTGTGCCCGCCCTGGAAGATCAGGCTGGTGCCGCCCAGGATCTCGACGTCCGAAAGCACGCCGTAGACGGGCTTGGGCAGCGGGATCGCCTCGGCCGTCGGCGGCTTGGTCTGGGGCCGGTTGAGGAAGATCGGATCGTTGACCGTCGCTTCGGGCGCGACGACCGGGCGGGCCAGGACTTCTCCATGCTCGGCCATGGCGTCGGCCAGGCGGGTGATCCGGGCGGTCCCGATCAGCCATTCGCTGCCGTTGCCCAGCCAGGTGTTGGGGACGTACTGGTTGAAGAAGAAATTGTAGCAGCAGGCGGCGGCGCCCATGTCGCCGCGCGCCAGCAGGCCCATCGCCAGGGCGAGCCAGTAGTTGTTGCGGTAGGGCTTGGGCCGGCCGTGCATCCGGGCCGCGCCGGCCTGCAGCTCCTGGACGACGGCGCGCCATTGGTCGGCGTCGAGCTGGGCGCAGGCCTCCAGCGGCTGCTGGTCGCTCAGGTCCAGCTTCTCGAGCACCCGCTGCAGGATCTGCTCGGACTGCAGGTTGTCGTAGCTGTCGAAGGCGCTGCGGCCTTCGCGCAGGCCCCAGCTCGCCCAGTGTTCGGCGCGGTTGTGCACCACGTCGGGATAGTTTCGGGCGTAGTAGTCCTCGTCGAAGCCGATGATCTCCTTCAGCCAGATGTCCTGGCCGCCCGGAGGGAAGGGCTTGGTGTGGTCCGCGGGGCGCCGGCCCTCGTCGATCCCGTGCCGCAGGTAGTGCTCGAAGACGTCCATGCCCGCTTGGGCGACGTCGCCGTATTCCGACGTGTAGAAGCCGCGGTCGAAGCCGATGAAGTCCTCGATGCGCGCGCGTTCCTCCGCGCCGTAGCTGTCGACGTCGAACACCCGCCGAAGACCCATCACCCGCTCTCGCGGCGGGGCCTCGACCGCGGCTTCGACCTCGACCTGCGGAGCGGCCGGCGTCGCCGGCGCTTCGTTGACGCTCTCGACGTTCGCGGCAGCCTTGACGTCCGCGGCCGCCGGGGCGGCGCGCGGCGCCTTCTTGGCCTTCGCGACGCCCGGGACGCCGGCGGCCTTCGGGGCGGTCTTGGGCGCGACGGGCGCGCCCTTGTTCTTGCGAAGGGTCGTCATTGGAAATCCAATCCCGAAATCTACTCGCCGGACTTGGGCAGGTGGGCCTTGCGCCAGGCGATCACCGAGTCGGCCACGTCCCACCGATAGCCGAGCAGGCCGGCCAGGAACGGGTCGTCCTTGTAGCGGCCGTCCAGCATACGGGAGAAGTTGATCTGCTGCTGGATGATCGGCAGCGTGTAGAGGTTGTTGATCGCGCGACGCACCCGGCCCGAGCGGTTCAGGCCCGCGCGATGGTAGGTCAGGGCGTTGAAGACCACCGCGTCGCCCGGTTCGGCCTCGATCTGGACCTCGTGCGACCTGACGTAGCCGTCGGACGGGAACGGCTCGTGAAGATGCGAGCCCGGCAGGAAGAAGGTGCCGCCCGTCTCCGGGCTGAAGCGGTCGATGCAGATCAGGGTCTGCAGGGCGATGGGGCGCGAGGCCGTGAAGTGCTGGTACTGCAGCTCGCGGTGCCAGGCCAGCTGGTAGAGCCGGTCGTCGGGCGGGCTCAGGATGCCGACCTGCGACGACAGCGAGATCGCCTCGCCCAGCTCCTGCTTGATGATGCTCATCAGCGCGGGATTGCAGGCGATGTTGTGCAGGAAGAACGGGTCGAAGGCCAGCATCGAGCGCACGATGTACTTGTCGCGGATGCGCGCGATGTTCTCCTCGCCGAACTCGGCGACCTGCTCGGCGTACAGACGGTCCAGGCCCTCCGCCGCGGCGGCCACCTGCTCGGGCGTCAGGACGCCGCGGATCACCGTGAAGCCGTCGCGGGCCAGTTCTTCCCTCGCCACGGCGGTCGGCGTGTCGGCCTGGACGCGCTCGGTGACGCCGTGCGTCAGCAGCGGTTCGAGGTTGAGGTCGGCTTGCGTCTTGGAAAGGCTCATTGGGCGTCGCTCCAGGTCGCGGGGTAGCCCAGTTCGATGACGGCCGGACGCAGCCAGGTGATGATCAGGTCGCGATCCTGCTGGGTCAGGTTCACCGCGGGCCAGCTGCGCTCGGCGTAGTAGGACGAGATCAGGCCGGCGATCGACTCCTTGGCCTCGGCCTTGAAGGGCTCGATCGCGACCGACTGGGCCAGGCCGTTCAGGGTCGCGTCGGTGTCGGCGACCAGGTCTTCCAGGCGCAGCTCGATCCAGTTGGGATCGTTGGCGTGCTTGCGGCGCACGTCGAGCAGCGCGGCGGTGATGCTCTCGAACAGGGTCAGGGCGTGCAGCACGTTGCTCGGCAGCCACTTGCGCTGCATCAGCGACAGCAGGATGTCGCGCGGGTCGCGCAGGCAGTGCACCACGTAGCAGTCCGGCCAGAGCGACTGCAGGAACGGGATACGCCAGATGTTGGACGGCGTCTTCTCGACCCAGACGTCGTAGTTGTGGGCGCGCGCGGCCTGGTCGAAGGTCCGGTCGACGAAGCCGCGCGTGGCGGCCAGCAGCGGCTCGGGGCTGTCGAAATAGGTGCGCGTGCGCACCAGGCTCAGGAACTCGTCCAGCGCCGCTTCGTAGTTGGTGAACATGGCGATCGGCAGTTCGTGCTGCTGCTTGAACTTGCTGTCTTCCAGGCCGGTCACCTGCTGGCGCATCAGCTTCTGGAAGCGTTCCAGCGCCACGCCCGCGCCCGCCACCGAGAAGTCGGAGGTCATGGCGGAGATCAGGGCCGAGAAACCGTCCTCCTCGACCAGGAACTTGGTTTCCACGGGGAAGGCCAGCACCTGGTGGTGGTGATAGAGCGCGCTCAGGGTGATGGTGGTCCCGGACCGTCCCAGTCCTGCGATGAAGATCCTCTTCATGGAGGCTCCTATTGTTCGGCCGCGAGAGCGGCGGCGCGCAAGCGCATCTGATGACTGGGTCGATAGGGCCGCAGCGGGGGCGGCGACGCCTTGTCCAGTCGTCCATTGGCCCGCAGCATCTCCCTAAAGAGCGTGCGCGAGTGGTTTTCGTCGAAATAGGCGCGGCTGGCCTTGGCCTGGTCGCGCCAGTAGGCCTCGTCGTCGAACCGCTGGATCGACGCCTTCAGCGAGGCCATGTCGTTCCAGGCCGGCGCCTGCGGATAAACGAGGTCGCGTCCGCCCCACAGGCGGTCGATGGCGTTCTCGTGGACCAGGATCGGCACGCCCGCCGACATGGCGTCGATCAGCGCCTTGCCGCCGGACTGGGGCAGGGTCGGCACGTAGAGGTCGATCTCCAGCGCCTCGATGATCTCGCGGAAGCCGCTGACGTGGCCCACGTGGATGAAGGATTCCTGCGGCAGGCCGGCTTCAGCCAGAGCGTCGCGGACGGTTTCGACGAATGCGTCCGACAGGCGGCCGACGTGGAAGTGCGTCCCCTGGCGGGCCCGGATCAGCTCCACCACGACGTCCGCGTAGCGGATCGGGTAACGGAGGCTGAGGGCCTTGTGCTCGCCGCCGCAGGTGATGCTCTTGAAATGCGGCCTGGCGTAGGTCGACGTCTCGCGCGGGGGGAAGTCGCGCGACGTCATGCAGACGTAGCCCGGCTCGATCCCGAGGTCGCGCCGGCAGCTGTCGAAGCCGATGTTGTGCAGGTCGATATGCTCGGCGTGGGGCATGTAGCATCCCAGGCACGGGCTGTGGTCGCAGTGGTGGAAGAACAGGACGGGCTTGTCGTCCACCGGCGCGGCGGCGGAAATGGCGACCGCGTCGTCGCCGTGGCACATCACGATGACGCGCCGCGCGGCGGGATTGGCGATCGCGGTCTGGACCTGCCGCACCTTCTCGATCAGCTCGGGCTCGTCGAGAACGACGACGTCCAGGACCCGGTCGTGCTCGGCCAGGGCCGGCAGCACCACGTCCTGGCGACGCTTGTAGAGATTGGTCGCGACGATCAGCAGCTTGCGTTCGCCGGCGTCGGCGATGTCGCGAATGAGCTCCACGTGCCCGCCCTGCACCGTGGTTTCGGTGATCAGGACGAGGTCGTGCTCCTCCTGGACCGGCTTCCCCGAACCCGCCAGGAGCTCGAAGGCGGAGGCGCGGCCGATGTCGGCGCAGAGCTCGTCATAGACCGGGAACGGAAAAGGCGCGCCGGCCAGTTTCAGATCCTGGCCCATGCCGCCGAACAGCTGGACCAGGTGCTCGAGCACGGGTTCGAGCTGTCCGCGCCGAACCTGTTCGAATAGACGCAGGGCCGGTTCGTTCATGACGTCGCCTCCCAACGGGCGCAACGCACGCCCGCCTGACCAAATCGATCGCCGTTGTAGAAAGCGTAGGTGATTCCTCCAACGTGAACGACGCTGGGGAACATGGTCTCGCTTTCGCCGGTCGCGGTGCGTTCCGGCAGCAGGGCGTAGCCGCTGTCGTCCGGCGCGCTCCAGGCGATCCCGTCGGCCGAGCGCGCGTACTCGATCCGATATCCGCTGAACCGCCGCACCGACAGCATGGCGTGGTAGCCCTCGGCGTCGCGCCAGATGGCCGAGCGGCCGAAGCCGAACACGTTGTCCATGCCCTGGGTGAAGCAGGGGACGCCGCGGCTTGGCCAGTCGATCCCGTCCGGGCTGGACACGTAGGACAGGCTGTAGGTCGGCGTCGGCAGGCCGTCGATGTCGACCAGGCCGTCCGACTGGGCGATCCACCCCTTCCAGACGCCGTCCTGACGATCGAAGAAGCCGGTGCGCACCAGGTGATGGCCGGGCGAGCGGTCGAGCACCGGCACGTCGGCGTGGCGCGTGAAGCTCTCGCCGCCGTCCTGGCTGCAGGCAAGGCCCGTGAACAGGAAGTAGCGGACGGTCGGCGAGCGCTGCCAGCCGGCGTAGTAGAGGCGCAGTTGTTCGCCGTCCTGGACCACCGCCATCGGCGTCACGCCGTGCTCGTCGAAGGCGCCGGGCTGGCCCAGGTCGAGGACCGGCCGGGGCGAGAACCCCAGGACGCGCGTGGGGTCGTCGAGCGCGAGGTCGACATAGCCGACGCGCCCGATCCTCTCGGCGTCCCAGAAGGCGGCGAAGACGCGAATGCGGTCGGCCTGGACGATCGCCGTCGGCACGTAGCCGTGCGAGGCCATCCAGGGCGCCTGCCCGTCGACGGCGAACACCACGCCCAGGTCTCGCCAGCCGCCGGTGCGTTCGGCGGAGGCCGCGGTCTGATCCAGGGTCACAGCGTCCATCGGTAGATGTCGTGCATGACGCTTCCCGCGCCCCACTCCTGCTTGTAGCCGGACAGGCCGACGTTGAGCCGCCGCCCTTCGTCCTCGGTCGAGATGCCGAAGTCGAAATAGCGCTTGGTGTCGGCGTAGAAGCCGATCAGGTGGTCGAAGATCGCGTCGAGCGCCGACAGCTCCTGGCCGAGGGGGCCGGCCGAGATGTACTGGGCGTGGGCGACCTGGGGCGTCTCGAACATGACGACCCCGGCCACCGTCTCGCCGTCCTTCTTGGCGGTCAGCAGCTTGAGGTTATCCGGGAAGCGGCTCGCCAGCAGCTGGATCTCGCCCGCGGTGTGGACGGGCGGGCGGCCATGGCGGCGCACCAGCACCTCGGTCAGCACCTGCCAGTACTCTTCCCAGCCGGCCTCGTCCCAGACCAGCTCGAGGCCGGCGGCCTGGCTCTTGCGCAGCGAGCGTCGCCGGCGGCTCGAGCGCTGGCCGGGGGCGCGATAGTCGATGGTCGCCGAGGCGTCCCGGCGAAAGCAGGTCGCCCCGCTGCGGAACAGGCCGTAGAGGCCCGCTTCGGCGGGCGCGCGGTGATAGATGGCCGGCAGCGCCTTGTAGACGATCGCCTCGGCCCCGGTCGTACGGGCGTGGCCGCCGATGGCGTCGAAGGCCTCGACCACCTCGTCGAGCCGCAGCCCCTCGCCGTGCACCAGCCCGCCGAAGGTCAGGCCCTGGTGCGAATGAAGCTGGCCGTTGGACAGGTTGGCGGGGAAAAGCCCGACCAGCTCGTCGCCACGCAGGACCATCAGGGACGCGTCGGTGAACCGGTCGGCGTGATACTCCATGAAGCCGCGGTCGAACAGGAAGTGCCCGTTGAGGGCTTCCTTGTTGAACGCGTTCCAGAGGCTTTCGTCGGACGGCCGGTAGGGCGCAATCGAGATCGCGCTCATTCGCGAACTCGGCAGAACCGCTTGGCCGAGACCTTCTGGCGCTCGGCCGGGTTGCCCTTGTAGATCCCGTCGTCCTCGGTCGAGGCGTGGATGCTGGCCGACATCGCGATGAAGTTGTCGGCCCCCACGGTGATCCCATTGGCGAAGGCGGCGTTGACCCCGACGAACGAGCGCGCGCCGATCGTGCAGAAGCCCGACACCACCACGTGCGAGCTCATGAACACGTGGTCTTCCACGACGCTGCGATGGCCGATGTGGTTGCCGCTCCACAGGGTCACGTTGTCGCCGATGGTGACGAACGGCTGCAGTACGTTGTGCTCCAGGATGAAGCAGTTGCGGCCGATCTTCACGTTGCGCCAGACGAACGCCTTCGAGCTGACGTACGACGCGAAGTCGTAGCCCAGCTCGGCCATGCGCGCGAACAGGGCCATGCGGTCGCGGTTCAGGCGGCTGTCGCCGATCGCGACGAACACCGTCACCTCGTCGGGCGGAAAGCGCTCGACGATGTTCGACAGGCCCACCAGCGGCAGCCCCTCGAAGCTGTCGCCGTCGACGAATGCGTCGTCGACCGCGAAGGCCACGGGCTCGTACGCGGAATCGTAGGCGAAATACTGGTGCGCCATCGCCGCGATCTCGCTGGCGCCGATGATCAGCAACTTTCCGTCGGCGGCCACGTCACGGCTTCCTGATGATGAGGTCGTCGCGGCGATTGGCCATCGGCAGATGGTCGGCCTGCGGGACCAGATAGGCGTCGCAGCCGGCCTGCTGGGCGCGCTGGATCATGGCCAGCAGCACGCTGTCGTCGATGCGGCCGGTGGCGTCCTCGAACAGGGCCAGCTTCGGCGCGGCGTCGTCCTGCCCGGTGAACGCCCGGTGATAGGCGTGGCCGGCCTCGCTCGCGAAGAAGCGGCGGCGCTTGGACATGTTGGGAATGTCGCCGAACAGCGCGCTTCCGCCGGGGGCCAGGGCGCGCACGGTCGCGTCCACCACCGAGAACAGGTTGGTCTCGATGAACATGTAGTGCAGCACGCTGTAGCACAGGATGGCGTCGAACCGGGCCTCGGCCAGGCCTTCGTCGCGCATCGCGGCCGGAAACGCGCCTTCGTGCTTGGTCACGGACGCGGCGTCCGGCAGCTGGGCCAGCATCTCCGGGCTGTCGAGCAGCGTCAGCTGGTGGTCCTGGGCTTCGCACAGGGCCATCAGCATCCGGGGCAGGTTGGCGCAGCCGGGGCCGATGTCCAGGACGCGTTTTCCGCGTGCATGGAGCGCCGGAAGCTTGGCCTGGATGTCGGCGAAGATCTCGGGCTCGTGGCTCTCGCGATAGCTGTCGGGAAACCCGATGCGGCCGTGAACCGAAAGGTGGGGGTTGCGCGCGAGGCTGCGGAAGCCGTCGTAGGACAGCTCCACGCTGGCGAAATCGATGTTGGGATCGGTGGACAGGTCGCTCATGTCTACGACATCCGCGCGGGGGCGAGGGGACGGGCGGGCGCGGACGGCGCGGCGGGCTGGAAGGCGCGCACCACCTCGACGACGCGCGCGATCTCCGCGGGCGTATGGCAGGGATCCAGCGGCAGGCTCACCAGCTCGCGCGAGAGCTTCTCCGACACCGGGAAGCTGCCCTCGCCGAGGCCCAGCGACTTGAAGCACGGCTGGAGATGGACGGGCGTGGGGTAGTGGATGTTGGACCCGACGCCGTTTTCGCTGAGGTGAGCGATGAACTGCTCGCGGGCGCCGCCCGAGATCCGCACCGGGAAGACGTGCCAGACCGGCGCGGCCCACTCGTGGACCTGGGGCAGGGCCAGCCAGGGCAGCCCCGCCAGATCGCTCAGATAGGTGTCCGCATGGGTCGAACGCTGGGCGTTGAACCCTTCCAGATAGGGCAGCTTGACGCCCAGCGCCGCCGCCTGGATCGGATCCAGGCGCGAGTTGGTGCCGATGTCCAGGTGCTCGTACTTGCGCACCGAGCCGTAGTTGCCCAGCAGGCGGATGCGCGCGCCCAGGACGGGATCGTTGGTGGTCACGCAGCCGGCGTCGCCGAGCGCGCCGAGGTTCTTCGTCGGATAGAAGCTGAACGCGGCCGCGGCGCCGAGCGACCCGCAGGGACGCCCCTTGTAGAGCGCGCCGTGCGCCTGGGCGGCGTCCTCGAGCACCATGATCGGGCGGTTGCCGATGATCTGGGCCAGCCGGTCCATGTCGCAGGGATGGCCGTACAGGTGCACGGGGATCACCGCGCGCGTGCGCTCGGTGATCGCGGCCTCGACCAGGGCCATGTCGATCAGGCCGGTGCCTTCCTCGACATCGACGAGGATCGGCGTGGCGCCGGCCTCGACCACCGCCAGGGCGGTCGCGATGAAGGTGTTGGCCGGGAGGATGACCTCCTGGCCGGGGCCGACGCCGGCGGCGCGCAGCGCCAGGGTCAGGGCCTGCAGGCCGTTGCCCACGCCGATCGCCTCGGACGCGCCGCAATAGGCCGCGAAGCTGGCCTCGAACTTGGCCACTTCCGGACCGCCGATCAGGGGACCGGACTCGATCACGCCGCAGACCGCGTCGGCGATCTTGGGGCCGAACACCGCCGCATATCGCGAGAGGTCCAGATAGGGCACGTTGGCCGTCTTCTGCGACTGCTCCCAGCGGACGAAGTCGTCCCACTCGCGGATGTAGTCTTCCTCGTCGTACCGGTCCGAGGCCAGGACGCCGATCAGGGCGTCCTCGCTGAAATCATAGAGGTCGCGCCAGTAGCCCGGCGGCAGGGTCAGCGCTTCCTCGCAGGAGTCCAGCCGGAACGTCTGGCATTGACCGTCCTTCTTGAGATCGATCGTCACGCCGCCCCGCAGCGCGATAAAGGTCTGCCGCAGCTTCTTGTGCGCGTGGCCGCCGCGCTGGGCGCCGCTTTTGACGTTCTTGAAGAAATAGAGCCTTTGGTACGAAACAGGCGCACCGCTCAAGCTCTCGATAACACCGAGCGCGCCGGTCTCGTCTTCTATCATCTGGATAGGAACCAGACGGGGAGTCTCAATAAACATCAAACTTGCACCATCGGTGTCAAACAATCTTAACTGGCGAAAGACCACCGGAGATAGATCTAGAAACGGTATGCACCATGATGCGCCGGAAGGCACTCAACTTCAAATTTCAATCCCCCGTTCGATCGCTGCGGTGGTCGAAACCGCCGCTATCGCCCGATTTACCATGTCGTCGCCGAGCTTGGCCGGGGACCTTTGACGGATAACGGGGGTGCGGGGAAATCCTTTTTGACATGCTGTCGCAAAATCGCGCTTGATCACGGTCAAGTTTCGCGCCTTTCGCGCAAGCATTTGCTTGATGCACTTTTTACGTGTCGCGCTCCCGGCCCGGACGACCCGTCCGACCGGCGGGAGCCTCCGCCGCCGTCGGCAATCCATCTCGAAGCGGCCGCATCCGACGTCTGCAACCGGAGGTGATGGGCGTCAGTCGATGAGCCAGATCTCCGTGCCGATCGGCGCCTGGTCCTTTTCGACGCCCTTGAGCAGGCAGACCCAGCGCCGCGCCTTCGGCGGCGGTGTCTGGAAGCCTTCGCCCATCCGCAAGACCGCCGAAAGGGTTGAACCGTCCGGTCGCCGCAGCAGAACGGGACCTTCCCGCCTGGCCGGGCCGTCGGCAACGAGCGGACCGGGGACCACGATCAGTCCGCCCCAGCCCGGGATGTCGAACGCGTCTTCGACGGTGATGAACGGCTTCATGCTCGACCCTCGGATCGGCGGCGCATGCCCGCAACGGGTGGAAAGCGCGCCTCATCGTCGATAGCTTCACCGCATGCTGGAGCTCATCGATCAAGCCCTCGCCGCCGTCGACGATGCTCTGTCCGGGCATCGGAGGGGGGATCCAGCCGCGCCGTTCTCGCCGCGGTTCCTCGCTTCAGTCAGGGTGGATCTGGAGCGCATGGCCGCCTCGCCGCGCTACCAGCCAGCCTACCCGCGCTTCGTGCTCGACTGGGGCGATCAGCCCGGACCGTTGGCCGGCCTTCTCATGCAGGTGTCGGACGCACGGCGTCGTTCGACGAAGGACCGCTGAGGGGCGGCCCTGCCTGTGTCCGAAGGTCAGGTCGCCCTTCCTTCAGCCGCACGGCCGGACGCGGCGGCGCGCCGAGCACGCCGCCGCGCAGGCGGAATGAGGGGAGGGGCCTTGCAGCCTACTCCGCGGCGATGGTCACCGGGGCGACGCGGTCCTTGAAGTTGATGGCCTGCAGGTGGCGGATGCCTTCCTCGGCGATGTCGTCGCCGACCATCCGGTCGCCCTCGGCCTTCAGTTCGTCGAGGTCGACGTACATGGCGTAGAAGGCCTTGGTGCGGTCGGTGATGATGCCTGCGTTGAGCAGGGTCTTCACCAGCACCCGGAAGATGTTGGTCTGCTCCTTCATGTGCTCGCGACGCAGGTCGTCGGTCATGATCTGCCCGTACTCCTCGACCACCTTGTCGGGGTCCAGGCCGAACTCGCGGTAGAGATCCAGCTGCTGGTGCGGCGAAACCAGGTTGAACAGCAGGGTCTGGAAGCAGTGAGCCGCCCAGTCCTCGATGATCGCGTGCTCCTCGGCCGTCAGCTTGGGCACCGTGCGGTCGGCCCAGATCTTCCCGAACTTGTGGTGGAAGGCCTCGTCGGTCATCACCAGTTGCAAGAGCTTCTTGCCGAGCGGATCGTGGATTTCCTTGAAGAAGGTGGCGAAGGCGCCCATGGCCAGGCCCTCGACCAGCATCTGCATGCCGATGATCTTCTTGTAGACCTCCGGCGCGGCGATGATCTCGACCAGCAGGCTCTTCAGCGCCGGGCCGCATTCGACCGGCTTGCCCCAGCGGGCCTTGATGTATTTGGCGAAGGCGGTGACGTGGCGCGCCTCTTCGCGGGTCTGGTTGGCGGCGTAC
>CBINOL010000017.1:0-58798 GCA_966252285.1 uncultured Caulobacter sp. | reverse complement strand
TGCCCGCAAGGCCTGGCTGCAGGGCCTGTCGCCGAAGGAAAACCGCGATGTGCCGCCGCTGGACTATCCGCTGGTCTATCGGCTCAAGCGCGAGCGCCCGGAGCTGACGATCTCGATCAACGGCGGCGTGCCCGGCGTCGACGCGGCGCTGGAGCACCTGCAGCACGTCGACGGCGTCATGCTGGGCCGCGCCGCCTATCACGAGGCGGGCCTGCTGGGCGCGGTGGATCGCCGGGTGTTCGGCATGGATGTTCCCGACGTCACGGCCTTCGAGGCCGTCGAACGCTATCGCCCCTATATCGAGCGCAGCCTGGCCGAGGGTTGGCGCCTGGCCGGGATCACCCGCCACATGCTGGGCCTGTTCCACGGCCTGCCGGGCGCGCGCGCCTGGCGGCGGATTCTCACCGTCGAGGGCGTGGGCGAGGGGGCCGGGATCGAGGTGGTCGACAAGGCCCTCGAGGCCGTTCGTCGGGCCGTCGAGGAGCGCGAGGCCAGGAGCGTGCAGGACACGGTCGAGCCCGCCGCAGGCTGAGCCATGGGAACTGTCAAGCCTTCATAAGGGTTTGCGGCCCTAGAGGACGCCTCGAGCACTTCAAGGGACACGCAAGATGAAGACCGGACTTTTCGCGACGACGGTGATGGCGGCGCTTCTGGCGGCCGCCGGCGCCCATGCCCAGGACGGCGGCAATTTCGCGGTCGGCGCCAATGTCGGTACGCCCGGCCTCGGCGTCGAAGCGCAGTTTCGCCTGAACGACAGCCTGGTGGTCCGCGGCGGCGGCGACTGGCTCGACTTCGACCACGACGAGACCTATGGCGACGTCGCCTACAAGGGCAAGATCAAGTCCAAGACCGCCGGGGTGTTCCTCGACTGGCACCCGATGCAGGGCGGCTTCTTCGTCTCGGGCGGCAGCTATTTCGGCAAGCGCAAGCTGAACCTGGCCGGCACGCCGACCCGCGACACGCAGATCGGCGGCGTCACCTTCACGCCCCAGCAGATCGGCACCATCACCGGCGACGTCGAACTGTCGGACGCCCAGCCGTTCGTCGGTCTGGGCTGGGACAACACCTTCACCCGCGACGGCGCCTGGGGCTTCCGCGCCATGGCCGGCGTGTCGTTCAGCGACAGCCCGAAGGTTGATCTGACCGCCTCGGGCGGCACGCTGTCGAACGACCCGACCTTCCAGCAGCGCCTGCGCGAGGAAGAAGCCGAGGTCCGCGACGACGCCAAGGACTTCAAGTACTTCCCGGTGGCGCAGGTCGGCGTGACCTACAGGTTCTAACGCCCGCCCAAGCTCGTCATCCCGGAAAGCCCGCAGGGCTTATCCGGGACCTAGGGGACTGGGCGCCGAGCTTGTGTTCACCGCCCTCCCAGTGGCCGATGCGATGCGGCGGCCCCTGGGTCCCGGCTCTGCGCTTCGCTCCGGCCGGGATGACGACGAGTTGGGTTAAGCCACCAGGGCTGCGCGGACGGCTCCCGCCGCCGCCATCGCGTCGCCCGGCGCCAGCAGCACCTGCAGTCCCCGTTGGCCGCCGTTGATGTAGACGCGGTCCAGCAGGAAGGCCTCGTCCTCGATGGCAGTCGGGACCTTCTTGCGTTGGCCGAAGGGGCTGACGCCGCCCACCTTGAAGCCGGTCAGGCGTTCGGCGTCGGCCGGCTTCATCATGGCCGCCGCCTTGCCGCCGAAGGCCGCCGCCAGCTTCTTCATGCTGACCTCGCGGTCGGACGGCACGATCACGCAGACCGGCTTGCCGTCGACCTGGGCCATCAGGGTCTTGAGCACCTGGCCGGGATCCACGCCCAGGGCCTCGGCGGCCTGCAGCCCCACGCGCTCGGCATTGGGATCGTAGTCGTAGGTCGCCACCTCGAAGGCGACGCCGGCTTTGGTGAGCGCCAGGGTGGCGGGCGTGCTCTTGGACATCTGACTTCCCCTTGACCGCTCGCCGGCCCTCGACTGCGCGCCGGTTGATGGCGCAAAGCCCAGAACAGGTCTAGCAGTCGCTCGCAGTTTTCCGACGGACCGCTCCAAGATGACCCGCGCCGAGATCGAGCCTTTCCACGCCATCGGCATCAGCCGCCTGGCGCACCAGCTGAAGGGGGAGGGCGCGTCGGTCATCCACATGGAGTTCGGCCAGCCCTCGACCGGCGCGCCGGCGCCCGCCATCGCCCGCGCCCACCAGGTGCTCGACAGCGACGGCATGGGCTATTGGGAGAGCCCGGCGCTCAAGGCCCGCATCGCCCGCCACTACCAGGAGACCTACGGCGTCGCCATCGAGGCCGAGCAGGTGATCCTGACCTGCGGCGCCTCGCCGGCGCTGGTGCTGGCGCTGTCGAGCGCCTTCACGCCCGGCGATCGCATCGCCCTGGCTCGGCCGGGCTATGTGGCCTATCGCAACAGCCTCAAGGCCCTGCACCTGACGCCGGTGGAGATCGCCTGCGGTGCGGAGAGCAGATACCAGCTGACCGCCCAGGCCCTGGCCGCGCTGGATCCGGCGCCGGCCGGCGTGATCATCGCCAGCCCCGCCAACCCCACCGGCACGATCATTCCGCCCGAGGAACTGGCGGCGATCGCCGACGTCTGCCGCGAGCGCGGGATCCGCATCGTCTCCGACGAGATCTATCACGGTCTGTCTTATGTCGGCCCGACGCACTCGATGCTGGAGTTCGAGCCGACGGCCCTGATCGTCAACAGCTTCTCCAAGTACTTCAGCATGGTCGGCTGGCGCCTGGGCTGGCTGGTCGCGCCGAGCGACCTCGTCAGCCGCGCCCGCGCCTTCGTCGGCAACCTGTTCCTGACCGCCCCGTCGCTCAGCCAGCACGCGGGCCTTGCCGCCATGGACGCCCGCGAGGAGCTGGAAGGCCACGTCGCCGTCTATCGCGCCAATCGCCAGCTGCTGCTCGACGCCCTGCCGTCTCTGGGCCTGACCGCCATCGCCCCGCCCGACGGCGCCTTCTACATCTGGGCCGATATCGGCCACCTGACCGACGACAGCCTGGCCTTCTGCGAGCGGTTGCTGCGCGAGACCGGCGTGGCCACCGCGCCGGGTCTCGACTTCGATCCGGTCGAGGGCCGCCACTTCATCCGCTTCAGTTTCGCGGTCTCGACACAAGAGGTGCGTGAAGCGCTCGAACGCATTCAACCGTGGTTTGCAGCTCAGGCGCAAAATTCCAGATAATGCGTTGACTATCCATTATGTGAGAATAAAGCTGCGCCCGTTCCGGTGATGAAAGGGTGGCGACGGCTGCTCGCGCGGCGTCTCGACCGCCCCGGTACGGGAGGGCGCACCGCCATGGATCCTTTCAATCGCCGCGATTTCCTGCGCACCGCCGCCCTGGCCGGCGCGGTCGCTCCGATGGCCGTTCAGGCCGCCCAGGCCGCGCCCAAGGCGCCCGCCAATCTCGACGCCGAGGGCGTGCGCTGGCTGGACGGCGCGGCGCCCGCCGCCCACGAGGGCCAGACCTTCGGCCTGCCCTGGCCGCGCGGCGCCCAGAAGGCCAAGGCGACCTTCGCCATCACGGGCGCCAATGGTGAAGCCGTGCCGGTCCAGACCTGGCCGCTGGCCTACTGGCCCGACGGCTCGCTGAAGTGGACCGGCCACGCCATTCCCGCCGACGCCGGCCGCGCCGAGACCCTCAAGATCGTCGCCGGCAAGCCCGCCGCGCCCGCCGCCGCCGTCTCGGTGCGCGAGACCGCCGACGCGGTCGAGATCATCAGCGGCGAGCAGTCCTGGACCATCCCGCGCAAGGGCGCCGACATCATCGCCCGCGCCAGCGTGGCCGGCCGCGAGACCGTCCGCAACGTGCGCCTCGTCGCCCTGACCCAGGACAAGCCCGACTTCGAGAGCGGCCCGGTCACCGAGACCCGCTTCGAGGGCGAGATCGAAAGCCTCGTCGTCGAGCAGAAGGGCCCGGTGCGCGCGGTCGTGAAGCTGGAAGGCAAGCACCGCGGCGCGGGCCGCGCATGGCTGCCCTTCACCCTGCGCCTCTACGTCTACGCCGGCGGCCGCTCGCTGCGGATCATGCACAGCTTCGTCTTCGACGGCGACGAGAACCGCGACTTCATCCGGGGCCTGGGCCTCGTCGGCCAGGCGCCGATGACCGACCCGCTGTACGACCGCCACGTCCGCTTCTCCGGCGAGAACGACGGGGTCTGGGGCGAGGGGATCCGTCCGCTCACCGGCCTGCGCCGCGATCCGGGCAAGGCCTGGCGCGACGCCCAGGTCGCGGGCCAGAAGACGCCGGGGCTGGAAGGCATGGCGCCGACCGTTTCCAAGCGCCTGGATCTGATCCCGGCCTGGGGCGACTTCACGCTCAGCCAGCCCAATTCCGACGGCTTCTCGATCAAGAAGCGCACCAAGCCGGGGCACGGCTGGATCGACGCCATCACCAGCGGCCGCGCCACGGGCCTAGGCTATATCGGCGGCGCCAGCGGCGGCGTGGCCTTCGCCATGACCGACTTCTGGAAGCGTTGCCCGACGCGCCTGGATATCCGCAACGCTCACACCGACACGGCCGAGTTCACCGTCTGGCTGTGGTCGCCGGACGCCGCGGCCATGGACCTGCGCTTCTATCACGACGGCCTGGGCATGAACGATCACCCGGCCGAGCGCGAAGGCCTGGAGATCACCTACGAGGACTACGAAAAGAACTGGGGCCGCCCGCTGGGCATCGCCCGGACCAACGAGATCACGCTCTGGGCTCTGCCCTCGACTCCGTCGCGTCCCGACTTCGCGGCCATGGCCGCCCGCTTGCGGCAGACCCCGCGCCTGGTGGCCACGCCCGCCCGCCTGAAGGCGGCGCAGGTGTTCGGCGACTGGAGCCTGGTCGACCGCTCCACCCCGACCCGCCGGGCGCTGGAAGACCAGAACGACGGCCTGCTGGCCTTCTACATGCTCGATGTCGAGCAGCACCGCTGGTACGGCTTCTGGAACCACGGTGACGTCATGCACACCTATGACAGCGACCGTCACGTCTGGCGCTACGATATCGGCGGCTTCGCCTGGGCCAATTCCGAGCTGTCGCCGGACCTGTGGCTGTGGCTGTCGTTCGTGCGCTCGGGCCGCGCCGACGTCTTCCGCCTGGCCGAGGCCATGACCCGGCATACCGGGGAAGTCGATGTCTGCCACATCGGCCCGTACCGTGGCCTGGGCACGCGCCACGGCGTTCAGCACTGGGCCGACAGCTCCAAGCAGCCGCGCGTCTCCAACGCCGCCTATCGCCGCTACTACTACTATCTGACCGCCGACGAGCGGGTGGGCGACCTGATGCACGCCCTGATCGACTCCGACGAGAGCCTGACCCGCGTCGACATCGGCCGCAAGCTGCCCGGCGCCCAGCCCTCGCGTCCGCCGGGCGTGGTCGACATGGGCTTCGGCACCAGCTGGAGCGCCTTCGCCGCCGCCTGGCTCACCGAGTGGGAGCGCACCGGCGACAAGCACTGGCGCGACCGCATCGTGGCCGGCATGGACACCATCGCGGCCATGAAGCGGCAGTGGTTCGCCGGCGGCACCGACTTCGATCTGAAGACCGGCAAGTTCCTGGGCAAGGGCGAGACCGTCAGCGTCTCGCACCTCAACGCCGTGTTCGGCGCGGTCGAGGTGCATTCCGAGCTGTTCCAGCTGATCGACAACCCGCGCTACCGCGACGCCTGGCTCGACTACTGCCAGTTCTACAACGCCTCGGACGCCGAGTTCCGGGCCAAGACCGGCGCCCCGGCCAAAGGCCGCAACCTGAAAGAAGGCCATTCGCGCCTGACCGCCTACGCCGCCTTCCACCGCAAGGATCCGGCCCTGGCCCAGCGGGCCTGGCGCGAGTACTTCAGCGGCGATGCGGGCCTTGGCGTCGGCACGATCGCCACCAAGCGCCGCGTCGACGGTCCCGCCGTCATCGAGCCGATAGAGGAAATCCCGCGCATCTCGACCAACGCATCCTCGCAATGGGGCCTGGCCACCATCCAGAACCTGGCCCTGATCGGCGACGTCCTGGAAGAAGCCCGCGCCAACCTGCCCGTCGCCGGCAAGCGCGGCCAGGACCTGGGCAAGGACACCTTCTAGCTGGAACACTCCCCCTCTCCCCCTTGCGGGAGAGGGTGGCCTCGCGGAGCGAGGTCGGGCGTGGGGTCTCTCAGACCCGTCCGCGCGACCCCTCATCCGTCGGTCTTCGGCCGCCACCTTCTTCCGCAAGGGGAGAAGGATCCAAATAGGAAACTACTCCGCCGCCTCGAGCATCGCCGGCGGTTCCTGCGCGCCGCCGCGTTGCACGGCCAGCGGCAGGCGGATCTGGGCCATCAGGCCTTCGCCGGTGTTGGACAGCTTGATCTCGCCGCCATGGGCGCGGACGGTGGTGCGCGAGGTGGCCAGGCCAAGCCCCACGCCCTGCTTGGTCGAGGTGCGGGCCGCGACGCTGCGGTAGAACGGCGTGAACACCCGGCCCAGTTCGTCCTCGCTCATGCCCGGCCCCCGGTCGCGGATCTCGGTCACGGCTTCGTCGCCGTCGACATAGAGGCGCACCCGGGCGCTGTCGCCGTACTTCACCGCGTTGTCCACGAGGTTGGCGAACACCCGCTGCAGGCCCAGCACGTCGATCTCGACCTGCGGCGCGGCGCCAGGCTCCAGCACCACGTCGCCGCCGGTGATCTCGGCGTCGTCGACCACGCACTCGATCAGAGAGCGCAGGTCGACATGCTGGCGGGCCCCGGCCTCGGCGCTTTCGCGCATGAAGGCCAGCACAGAGTTGATCATCGCCTCCATCTGGTCGATGTCCTGGCCGATCTCGCGGCGCAGGGCCGGCGAGGCGCGCTCCAGGCGGAAGCGCATGCGGGTGAGCGGCGTACGCAGGTCGTGCGAGATGGCCCCGATCATCGCCGTGCGATCGTTGATGAACCGGGTCAGGCGGGCCTGCATCTGGTTGAAGGCGCGAGCGGCGCGGCCGATCTCGGCAGGTCCGTGAGCGGCCAGCACCGGCGAGGACGGGTCGCGGCCCAGGGCCTCGGCGGCGTCGGCGAAGCCGGCCAGCGGCGCCACCAGGCGGCGGGCGAACAGGTAGCCGACCGGTCCGACGATGGCGAACGAGACCAGGAACCACAGCAGCACTCGCCGCTGCCAGCTGTTGGGGAAGCCCTCGGGCTTGGGCTGCAGGGTCACCCAGCGGCCGTCGGCGACGCGCAGGGCGGCGACGAAGTCGCCTTCGATAGAGGGCGCGAGGGCCAGGCCGAAGAGGCCGCGGGCGACCGGAGCGGGCAGGGCGCGGCCCTGCGGTTGGGGCTTGGCCTGCGCGAGGACCGGCTTTGGCGTGGCCGGCGTCGCCAGGCGCGGCGCGGCGGACACGGTCTCGACCACCGGCTTGGCGCGCGGCGTCAGCGGCGGCGGCGTCACCACGGCGTGGGTGACCATCGGTTCGGGCGCGGGCGGCGGTGCGGGCGCGGTCACCGGTTCCCGCGGCTCGGAGACGGCCACGAAGGACGAGGTGCGGAAGGGCGCGGTGAACAGCGGATCGGTCGACAGCCGCTGCGGCAGGCGCGGGATCACGCGGGGCGGGCCGGTCATGGCCCCGTCGGGGCGGCCGGGCGCGCCCTGGAAGGCCTGGCTTGGTCGGTTGGGACGCGCATCGCCGATCACGCCGCCCGGCGGACGATAGTCGGCTCGCGTCGCGCCCGACGGGCCGCGTCCCGGGCGCCAGGTTCCGCCCGACATCGGCACGCTGGGCGTGGCGGTGATCGGAAAGCCGACCGAGCCGGGGCCGACCGAGGGGCGCATGCCCGGCATGGGCGGGCGCTGAAGCCCGCCAGGGCCGGTCATCGGCTGGGCTTGGGCGTAGGAGGTGAACAGGAAGGTCAGGGGCGCGGGGGCGGCTTCGGCGCGCTGGCGCGGGGCGCCGGCGCCGGCGAACGGAGGCGGAGCGTAGAACAGCAGCCGCACGTCGTCGGGATCGGCGTTCAGCAGCCGGGCGAGATCGGCGCTGGAGCGTTCGGAGGCGACCCAGCCGGCGCTGTTGAGGCTCGGCGGCTCCTTCTCGACCGTGCGCACGAGCGGACGGCTGGAGCCGGTGTCGATGGCGGCGCCTTTCAGGCCGGCGGCGATGTCGGCCAGGCTGTGCTGTTCGGGCGGCTTGGGCGGCAGCAGCAGGGTCAGCGCCAGGGTGGCCAGCTGGGCCACGACCAGGCTGCCGACCAGCAGGCAGACGATGCGCAGGGCGATCGGCGCGTCGGGGCGGCGCAGCTGGGCGATCAGGCGCTTCATTCGATCACCACCTTGGCGTCCAGCACATAGCCGACGCCGCGATAGGTCTTGATCAGTTCCTGGTCGCTCTGGGCCTCGATCTTGCGGCGCAGGCGGCTGATGTGCAGGTCCACGCCCCGGCCGACGGTCTCGGCGGCCTCGCCGCGGATGACGGTCAGCAGGTCCTCGCGCGACACCACCGATCGGGCGTTGTCGAGCAGCAGCGACAGTATGGCCAGCTCGCCTCGGGTCAGCAGCAGCAGCATGCCGTTGGGCGCGGTCAGCTGCCGGGCCGACAGGTCCATGCGGAAGCCGGCGAAGGCGTAGGTGTTGCGCTTGGGGTTGCGACCCTGCGGCCCGGCGGCCGCCCGGCGGCGCATCAGGGCCTTGACCCTCGCCAGCAGTTCGCGCGGCGGGATCGGCTTGACGACGTAGTCGTCGGCGCCGAGCTCGAGGCCCAGGATCCGGTCGACGGCCTCGCCCATGGCGCTGAGCATCAGGATCGCCGGGCCCTCGGGACGGGCCAGCTGTCGGCACAGCGACAGTCCGTCCTCGCCGGGCAGGTTGACGTCCAGCACCACAACGTCGACGGCGTGGGCTTCCAGGATCTCGCGGGCGGCCTCGACGGCGCCGGCCTGGCGCACGGCATAGCCCTGGGCGCCGAGATAGGCGGCCATCTCGCGGCGCAGGACGTCGTCGTCCTCCACGAGCAGGACGGTCGCGGTCTCGGTGATCGAGGCGTCGGGGGTCATCGGCTCCCGGTTATGACATGGCGATGGCGCCCGCGTCCCGGTCGCGGGCTGGGCGAGAGGGCGGCGGCGCGCGTCATGACGTCGCGGCGGCGCGCCTGAGGGGGCGACTGGCGCGGGAGGCGGGCTCAAGGTTCCGCTCCATGGTTGCGGCGCGGACATGCCTCTTCGATTCGAACGCCTGGCGATGATCGCCGAAAAGTACGGAATCGTTGCGGATCCTGGCCCATGGACCAGCTTTGCCGGTGTAACGCGTCTGCAATTTGTCGCTATGTATCCGCCTTGTATCGTTCGGCGCGGCCGCCGATACGAGAGGCCGGACTTGCGGGGAAGTCGGCCGGGCCGCTACCACAGGACGTCGCGCGCAGCACCGGGCGCGAAGGGCCGAGCGGAGCGCATGAGCGACATCACCATCGTCGATATCGCCAAGCAGGCGGGCGTCTCGATCAAGACGGTGTCGCGCGTCATCAATCGCGAGGAGGGCGTGGGTCCGGCCACGCGGGCGCGGGTCGAGGACCTGATCGAGAAGCTCGGCTATCGACCCAACGTTTCGGCTCGTTCGTTGTCGAGCCGCCGCAGCTACCTGATCGGCGTCGTCTTCATGCGGGTCGGCGCCTATCACTATGTCGGCGAGGTCCAGGTCGGGGCCATGCGCGCCTGTCGCCGGGCCGGCTATCACATGGTCATCGAGCAGGTCGACGATCCGGGGCAGGCGAGGGGGCCGGGCCTGGCTCAGGCCCTGAAGGCCGGTCGCTTCGATGGCCTCGTCCTGACCCCGCCGGTCTGCGACGACCCGGAGATCCTGGCGATCATCGAGGCTCAGGGTCTGGCTTACGTGCGCGTCGCGCCCGACCGCGATTTCGGCCGCTCGCCCTACGTCTTCATGGACGACCAGCAGGCGGCCCACGACGTGACGGCCAGGCTCTGGGATCTGGGGCACCGCCGGATCGGCTTCATCGACGGCCCCGCCGACCACGGCTCGGCCCGCCGTCGTCGCGAGGGCTACATGACCGCCATGGCCGAGCGCGGCCAGCGGGTGAAGCCCGAATGGATCGCGCCCGGCGACTTCATGCCGCTTTCGGGCCTGGAGGCCGGCGATCGGCTGTTGGGTCTGCCCGAGCCGCCGACGGCGATCTTCGCCGCCAACGACTCCATGGCCATGGGCGTGCTGTCGGCGGCTTCCAAGCGCGGCCTGTCGGTGCCTGGCGACCTGTCGGTGGTCGGCTTCGACGACGGCCCGCTGGCGGAGTCGTCCTGGCCGGGCCTCACCACCGTGCACCAGCCGATCGCCGAGATGGCCGAGGCGGCGACCGAAATGCTGATCGAAGGATTCGGCGACCCCCGCTTCCGCAGCCGGACCGCCGCTCGCCAGCTCGACTACCACATCGTCGAGCGCGGATCGTCGACCTCGCGCTAGCGGTAACTCGCGGACGGGTTGAGGTAATTCATTCTCTTTCTTGCGATTAATGCTGGAATCTTGATCCGGTAAATTCCGCTGTTCGTAGCGGCATAATCCAGACAGCGGTGTCTTTTGAAAACGGCATAGACAACGTTGTCGTATCGTGGTGTCAATCTACGACAACGTTGTCGTCATCGGGACATTCCGAGACGAAACGGAGCTCAAACCCCGGGACAAGGGGTGGAGGAAACATCGCCCGACGTCCGCTGCGGCGCCGGGATCCTGGCTGGAGCGACGCGTCAGCGCCGCCTTCCGGTCCGCGCAGGAAAGGGGAACTACATGCGCACCGTGCTCTTTACGTCGGCCGCCCTGGCGGTCGTGTGCTTCAACGCGCCCGTCGCTTTCGCCCAGGATGCTCCAGTGGCGCTGGACGAGGTGGTCATCACCGCCCAGCGGCGCAGCGAGAACCTGCAGAAGACGCCGCTGACCGTCTCGGCCGTCACCGGCGACAAGCTGGAATCCCAGGGGGTCAAGACCGTGGTCGACCTGGCCAGCCAGGTCCCGGCCCTGCAGATCACCTCCAGCGGCTCGGGCGCGGCCCAGGTCTTCCTGCGCGGCATCGGCAGCACCAACACCACCGAGGTCGGCGACCCGGCCGTCGCCTACCACATCGACGGCATCTACCAGGCCCGCTCCACCTCGGTCGGCGCGCTGTTCTACGACATCGACCGCGTCGAAGTGCTGCGCGGCCCGCAGGGCACGCTCTACGGCCGCAACGCCACGGCCGGCGCCATCAACGTCATCACCAAGAAGCCGGTGCTGGGCGAGTACGAGGGCGCGGGCTCGATCGAGGTCGGCAACTACAGCGCCGTCACCACCTCGGGCCTGATCAACGTGCCGATCGGCGACACCCTGGCCGTGCGCGCCTCGTTCCAGCAGAGCCGCCATGACGGCTACGTCAACGCCGTCAACCAGGGGCCGGGCACGGGCGGCAACGACCGCTACGACCAGGACGACAAGTCGGCCCGCGTGCGGGTGCTGTGGAAGCCCAGCGACAACTTCTCGCTGATCCTGAACGCCGACTACCTGCACCAGGGCGGCGCGGGCGGCGGCGACGGCACCTACGGCACCACGCGCGTCACCGGCGACCCTTGGACCTGCAACTGCTCGACCAACCTCTATCGCAACAACCGCTTCTTCAGCACCGGGGCCGAGGCCAACTGGGATCTGGGCTTCGCCAACCTGACCTATCTGGTCGGCTACAACTTCTCCAAGCTCGACCGTACCGGCGAGAACGCCAGCACCGGCGCGCCGAACTACTTCCTGGGCAAGGACTACACCTGGTCGCACGAACTGCGCCTGGGCGGCGACACCGGCAAGCTGAAGTGGGTGGTCGGCCTCTATCGCTTCACGGAAGACAACAACGTCGACTTCCGCGTCTTCCTGGCGACCAACTCGTACCTGTCGTTCATCCAGCCCGAGATCACGGCCGAGAGCATCGCCGTCTTCGGCCAGACGACCTACGAGGTCACCGACCGGTTCCGCGTCACCGGCGGCCTGCGCTACACCGAGGACAAGAAGGGCCGGGTGGGCGGCACCTACCTGACCAACTCGGCCGGGGCGATCGTCTCGACCGTGGTGGCCAACGTCGCCGACGCCAAGTGGGACGCCACCAACTGGAAGCTGGGCGCCGACTTCGACCTGACCTCGACCTCGATGCTCTATGCCAACGTCGCCACCGGCTACAAGGCGGGGGGCTACTACGACGGCATCGCCGACAACGTCTACGCGCCGGAGAAGATCACCTCCTACGAAGCCGGCGTGAAGAACCGCTTCCTCGACAACCGCCTGCAGGTGAACGCCACGGCGTTCCTCTACGACTACCGCGACTTCCAGGTAAGCGCCCTGGGCACCATCGGCGGCCAGGACGCCACGGTCACGCTGAACGCCGACAAGGCCAAGATCTACGGCCTGGAGTTCGAGACCAACCTGGCGCTGACCGAGCGTGACCGGATCGACGCCACCCTGGGCTGGCTGCATGCCGAGTACACCGACTTCGTGCTGCCGCGCGGGGACTCGTTCTCGAACAACAACGCCAACGCCTCTGTGGCGGCCTGCTACACGGCCAACTACGCGGCGGCGGCTCCGCGCTCGACCGACTTCTCGGGCTGCCGCATGGCCCGCACGCCCGAGTGGACCTTCAACCTCGGCTACCAGCACATCTGGGAGCCCAGCTTCGGCGGCACCCTGACGGGCCGCATCCAGACCCACTACGAGACCAGCAAGAACCTCGAGTACCACGGCTTCGCCGAGAACAAGGAAGGCGCCTTCACCAAGACCGACGTCAGCCTGACCTACGCCAGCCCCGACGACCGCTGGACCCTGCAGGGCTTCGTCCGCAACCTCGAGGACGACGACGTGCGCACCGCCTCGGCGCCGAACTCGACAACGGGCCTGGCCACCAACGGCGCCGGTGAATTCTACGCCCCGCCGCGCACCTACGGCCTGCGTCTCGGCGTGACCTTCTAACCACCTCACTCCCCCTCGCGCCCGGCGGATCCTGCCCGTCGGTCGCATCTTTGTTTTTCGTGTAGCCAAGCGAGTTTAGCCGATGATCTTCACACGACGCCTTCTGCTCCTGGCTGCCTCCGCGACCGTGCTCGGCGGCGGCGCCCACGCCGCACCCAAGCAGCCCGAGCTGGGCGTGCGCGACGGCAAGACGATCACCGTCGACGGCCTGAAGTTCCGCGACCTCGACCGCGACGGAAAGTTGTCGCCCTACGAGGACTGGCGGCTTTCTCCCGAGGTCCGCGCCGCCGACCTGACCGGCCGCATGACGCTGGACGAGAAGGCCGGCCAGATGATGCACGGTACGCTGCCGGCGACCGGCCCCATGGGCGTGGCCGGCATCGGCTCGGGCTACGACATGGCCAAGGCGACGCCGCTGGTCGTGGATCGCCACGTCACCACCTTCATCACCCGCTTGGCTGGCGCGCCGAGCTTCCTGGCGGAGCAGAACAACGCCATCCAGGCGATCGCCGAGAAGGGCCGCCTGGGCGTGCCGGCGACGATCAGCACCGACCCGCGCCACCACTTCCAGTTCACGGCCGGCGCCAGCGTGGCCCCCGGCGGCTTCTCGCAATGGCCCGAGGCCCCGGGTCTGGCCGCCATCGGCGATACGGCCCTGACCCGGCGCTTCGGCGAGATCGCCCGCCAGGAGTACCGCGCCGTCGGCATCCATCAGGCGCTGTCGCCGATGGCCGACCTGTCGACCGAGCCGCGCTGGTCGCGCACCAACGGCACCTTCGGCGAGGACGCCGACCTCGTCGGCAAGATGACCAAGGCCTATGTCCAGGGCTTCCAGGGCGGGGATGCGGGCCTTGCGACCGGCGGCGTTTCGGCCGTGGTCAAGCACTGGGTCGGCTACGGCGCCTCGGCCAAGGGCTTCGACGGCCACAACAGCTACGGCCGCTACGCCGTTTTCCCCAAAGGACAATTCGACCTGCACGTAAAGCCGTTCGACGAGGCCTTCGCCGCCGGCGTGGTGGGGGTGATGCCGACCTACGCCATCCTGCAGGACGTGGCGCTCGACGGTAAGCCGCTGGAGCCGGTGGCCGCGGGCTTCTCCAAGCAGCTGCTGACCGATCTGCTGCGCGGCAAGCACGGCTTCAAGGGGATCGTGCTGTCGGACTGGGCGATCACCAACGACTGCGGCGAGACCTGCCGCAACGGCTTTCCGGCCGGCGTGACGCCCAGCTTCGAGGGCTTTTCCACCGCCTGGGGCGTCGAGGACCTGGCCAAGGTCGACCGCTACGCCAAGGGCGTGAACGCGGGCCTGGACCAGTTCGGCGGCGTCGAGGACACGGCCGAACTTGTTCAGGCCGTCAAGGCGGGCAAGATCACGGAAGCCCGCATCGACGAGTCCGTTAAGCGCATCCTGCTGGTCAAGTTCGAGCAGGGCCTGTTCGAGAACCCCTATGTCGACCCCAAGGCCGCCGACGCCATCGCCGGCGCCAAGACCTTCGTCGCTGAGGGGCGGGCGGCCCAGAGCGCGGCCCTGACGCTGCTGGAGAACAAGAACGGCCTGCTGCCGCTGAAGGCCGCCGGCCGCAAGGTCTGGCTCAAGGGCGTCTCGCCCGACGTCGCCAAGGCCTACGGCTTGACGCCCGTGACCGATCTGGCCCAGGCGGATCTCGCCATCATCCGCGTCGAGACCCCGTTCGAGACCCTGCACCCGAACTACACCTTCGGTGTGCGCCAGCACGAGGGCGACCTGTCGTTCAACGACGGCGCGGCCGACTACGAGGCCATCAAGGCCGCCTCGGCCAAGGTTCCGACCATCGTCAGCGTCTATCTCGACCGGCCGGCGATCCTGACCAATGTCCGCGACAAGGCCGGCGCCCTGATCGGCGACTTCGGCTCCAGCGACGAAGCGCTGCTTGATGCGTTGACTGGCAAGGCCAAGGCGCGCGGCAAGCTGCCTTTCGAACTGCCCTCGTCGATGGCCGCCGTCGAAGCTCAGGCCGAAGACGCCCCACACGACAGTGAAAAGCCGCTCTACCCGATCCACTACGGCCTGACCTACTAGGGGGACCGCCACCATGATCCGCATGACCACCGCCGCCAGCATCGCGGCCCTCTCGCTGGCCGCCGGCGCGGCCCACGCCCAGACGGCCCAGCCGTGGATGAACGCCAAGCTCTCGCCCGACGAGCGCGCGGCCCTGCTCGAGAAGGAGATGACCATCGACGAGCGCATCGGCCTGGTCCACGGCCCGATGTCGATGCCGATCTTCGGCATCAAGAAGCCTGATGGCGCCATCGGCTCGGCCGGCTACATCCCCGGCATTCCGCGCCTGGGCGTGCCGGCGCTGGAAGAGAGCGACGCCAGTCTCGGCGTCACCAACCCGCTGGGCGTGCGGCCGGGCGACGGGGCCACGGCCCTGGCCTCGGGCCTGTCGCTGGCGGCGACCTTCAACACCAAGCTGGCCTATGAGGGCGGCGCGGTGGTCGGTCGCGAAGCCCGCGCCAAGGGCTTCAACGTCCAGCTGGCCGGCGGCGTCAACCTGGCCCGCGACCCGCGTAACGGCCGCAACTTCGAATATCTAGGCGAAGACCCCTGGCTGGCTGGCAACCTCGTCGCCGCCCAGATCAACGGCATCCAGGCCCAGGGCATCGTCTCGACGATCAAGCACTTCTCGCTGAACGGCCAGGAGACCAGCCGCCACTTCGCCAACTCGGTGATCGACGAGGCCGCCCATCGCGAGAGCGACCTGCTGGCTTTCCAGATCGCCATCGAGAAGAGCCAGCCGGGCTCGGTGATGTGCGCCTACAACCTCGTCAACGGCGACTACAGCTGCGGCAATCCCCACCTGCTCAACGACGTGCTGAAGGGCGACTGGGGCTACAAGGGCTGGGTGATGTCGGACTGGGGCGCTGTCCACGCCACCGACTACATCGTCAAGGGCCTGGACCAGCAGTCGGGCGAGCAGCTGGACGCCAAAATCTGGTTCGGCGAGCCGCTGAAGGCCGCCGTCGAGAAGGGCGAGATCCCCGCCGCGCGCCTGTCGGACGCCACGCGCCGCATCCTGCGCTCGATGTTCGCCGCCGGCCTGTTCGACAAGCCGGTCACCCCGGGCGGCGCCATCGACTATGACGCCAACGCCGAGATCTCTCGCGCAGCGTCGGCCGAAGGCATCGTGCTGCTGAAGAACCGCGAGGGCCTGCTGCCGCTGGCCAAGACCGCCAAGACCATCGCCGTGATCGGCGGCCACGCCGACGCCGGCGTGCTGTCGGGCGGCGGCTCGTCTCAGGTGGTGCCGCCGGGCGGCGCCAAGCGCGTCGTGCCGCTGGGCGGCGAGGGCATGATGGGCGCCTTCCGCAGCCAGTACTTCAACGGCTCCTCGCCGCTGGCCGCCATCCGCAAGGCCGCGCCGGACGCCAAGGTCACCTTCGACGACGGCCGCTACATCGCCTCGGCCGTCGCTGCGGCTAAAGCCGCCGACGTGGTGGTGGTGATGGGCAACCAGTGGATGGGCGAGGGCGAGGACGCCTTCGATCTGTCGCTGCCCAACGGTCAGGACGAACTGATCGCCGCCGTGGTCGCCGCCAACCCCAACGCCATTGTCGTGCTGCAGACCGGAGGTCCCGTCTCGATGCCCTGGCTGAACGAGGCCGGCGCGGTGGTCGAGGCGTGGTACGGCGGCGCCAAGGGCGGCGAGGCCATCGCCGACGTGCTGTTCGGCGCGGTCAATCCGTCTGGCCGCCTGCCGGTGACCTTCCCGGCGTCGCTCAGCCAGTATCCGCGCGAGGCTCTGCCCGGCCGCGGCGTGCCGGAGAAGACGAAGTTCGACGTCAACTACACCGAGGGCGCCGACATCGGTTACCGCCGCTTCGCCGTGACCGGCGACAAGCCGCTGTTCCCGTTCGGCTACGGCCTGTCCTACACCTCGTTCGCCTATTCGAACCTGAAGGTCGAGGGCGGCCAGTCGGTCACGGTCAGCTTCGACGTCGCCAACACCGGCAAGGTCGAGGGCAAGGACGCGCCGCAGGTCTATCTGACCGGCGCGGCCGGCAAGCCGTTGCAGCGGCTGATCGGCTTCGACAAGCTGTCGCTGAAGCCGGGCGAGACCCGCCGGGTGACCCTGACCGCCGATCCGCGCCTGCTGGCCAGCTTCGACGCCAAGGGCCGTCGCTGGGTCGTCACGGGCGGCGACTATCAGGTGGCGGTCGGCGCTTCGGCCACGGACCTGGCCCTCAAGGGCGGGGCCAAGGTCAAGGCCCGGACGCTGAAGCCGTAAGGGAAGGGCATGGCGATGAGATCTTCAGGGAAGTCTCTGATTTCGGGCCTGGCCCTCTCGCTGGCCATCGGCCTGCCGGCCCTTGCCGCCGGTCCGGTGGTCAAGACCACCAACGGTCCCGTCGAGGGCGTCGAGAGCGGAGCGGTGGCGGCGTTCAAGGGCGTGCCCTTCGCCGCGCCGCCCGTCGGCCCGCTGCGCTGGCGCGCGCCCCAGGCCCCCGCGGCCTGGACCGCCGTCCGTTCCGCCGCCGAATACGGCCCGGACTGCGCGCAGAACCCGTTCCCCGGCGACGCCGCGCCCCTGGGCGTCAAGCCGGCCGAGGACTGCCTCTATGTGAACGTCTGGACGCCGAAGGACGCCATCAAGACCAAGGCCAGGAAACCGGTCATGGTCTGGATCTACGGCGGCGGCTTCGTCAACGGCGGCTCATCGCCCTCGGTCTACGCCGGCGACCGCTTCGCCCGCGACGGCGTGGTGCTGGTCAGCTTCAACTACCGCGTCGGGCGCTTCGGCTTCTTCGCCCACCCGGCGCTGTCGGCCGAGAACGCCGACGGCGGCCTGCTGGGCAACTACGCCTTCATGGACCAGATTGCGGCCCTCAAGTGGGTGCAGGACAATATCGAGGCCTTCGGCGGCGATCCTGGCAATGTGACGATCTTCGGGGAGTCGGCCGGCGGCATGTCGGTCAACGCCCTGCTGACCACGCCCCTGGCCAAGGGGCTGTTCCACAAGGCCATCATCCAGTCGGGCGGTGGCCGGCCGCGCCTTCTGCCGTCGCTGCCGATCAAGGCCGCGCCGGGCGAGCGCTCGGCCGAGAGCGTCGGCGTCGCCTTCGCGGCCAAGGCCGGCGTGACCGGGGAGGGGGCCGAGGCCCTGGCCGCCCTGCGCGCCCTGCCGGCCGACGCGGTGGTCGACGGCCTGAACATGGCCACCTCCGGCGTGCCCACCTGGAACGGCGGGCCGATGTATGACGGCAAGATCGTCACCAAGCCGGTGCTCGACGCCTTCGCTGCCGGTGAATGGACGAAGATGCCGGTGATGGTCGGGGCCACCGGCGCCGACGGCTTCTTCTTCGGCGGCGCGCGCGACCAGGTCTTCGCGCCGTTCGGTGATCGCCGGGCCGAGGCCGAGGCGCTCTACGACCCGACCGGCGACGGCGACATCAAGGTCTATGGCTGGAAGGCGGCCGGCGACCGGATGTTCATTGAGCCCGCGCGTGAAGTGGCCCGCACCCTGTCGGCGCAAGACGCGCCGGTGTGGGCGTTCCGCTTCTCCTACGTGGCCGAGAGCCAGCGTCACGAATGGTGGAGCGCCCCGCACGCCACTGAGATCCCGTTCGTCTTCGACACGGTCGACGCCCGCTACGGCGCGGCCCTGACTCCGGCCGATCAGGCTGCGGCCAAGGCCGCGCACGCCTACTGGATCGCGTTTGCGACCAAGGGCGCGCCGGAGCCGGCTGACCTCCCGGCCTGGCCGAAGTACGACGCGGCCGGCGATGCGATCATCGACTTCAC
The DNA here is from genome assembly GCA_966252285.1 of uncultured Caulobacter sp. Classification (GTDB taxonomy): domain Bacteria; phylum Pseudomonadota; class Alphaproteobacteria; order Caulobacterales; family Caulobacteraceae; genus Caulobacter. The sequence goes on along the minus strand of CBINOL010000017.1, from coordinate 40,125 downwards.
CAACGACGGGGTGAAGGCAGGGCCCGACCCGTTGAAGGCGCGCCTGGATCTCGTGAGAGCCACCACGCCGCAGTCGGCGGGCCAGATGGCGAGGAAGTGACATGGCCGCCCGCCTCGCCGACGCGGTGATCGACCGCGACACCTTCCAGGCCCTGCGCCGCGCCCTGCCGGCCGCCACCAAGGCCTGCCTGCAGGAGACCTTCGGCATCAGCGAGACCACCTGGGTCAAGCTGCGCGACGGCCGGCCGGTGAAGCAGGCGACCCTGGAGCGACTGCTGGAGCGCTATCGGCGGGTGTGCGGCGAGGTGGAGAGGCGGGCGGCCTAAGTGCTTGGCCCTCGTCCTTCGACAAGCTCAGGATGAGGGCCATTGATGCGGCGGTTCGGTCGAAAACCTCACCCTGAGCTTGTCGAAGGGCGAGGTTTTCGCTTCCGCTGTCAGCCGCCGATCTTCGGCAGCCCGTCCATGATCGCCGTCAGCGCCAGCACGGTCTGGCCTTCCATGGCGCTGTGGCCCGCGTCAGTCTTGACGTAGCTGGCCGGCGGCGCGCCGATCTCGTCCAGGGCCGCGACCAGGCGCGAGGCCTGCGACAGCGGGCAGACCTGGTCGAAGCGGCCGTGGACGATGTGGATGTCCAGGCCCTTCAGCGCACCCACGTTCTTCACGATGTAGTCCGGCTCGAGGAACAGGCCGTTGGCGAAGAAGTGGGCCTCGATCTGGGCGAAGCACAGGGCGAAGTCGGCCTCGCCGAACTTACCCGCGTCGGCGTTGTCGGGGATCATGTTCGAGATCGTGCCTTCCCAGACCGACCAGGCCACGGCCGCTTCCAGCTGGCGCTGACGCTCGGCCTGGCTGGCCGGGACCATGTCGAAGATCTTCTTGTAGGCGCCCATGATGTTCCCGCGCTCTTCGACCGGGATCACCTCGACGAAGGCCTTCCACTCGTCGGGATAGGCGATGTAGGCGCCCGGTTCGGTCAGGGCGTAGGGGGTGTTGGTGAAGGCCGCGGCATTGCCCTGGTACATGTAGAGCAGGTCTTCGGTCGCGCCGAGGAAGATGCCGCGCAGGACCAGCGAGGCCACCTTGTCGGCGTGGCGGATGGCGTAGGTCAGCGCCAGGGTGCTGCCCCAGCTGCCGCCGAACACGTGCATGCGGCCGGTGATGCCCAAGTCGTCGCGCAGCTTGTTGATGTCGTCGACCAGATGGTCGGTGGTGTTGTTGGTCAGGGCGATCTGAGGGCCGGCCGAGGCGACCGTCGGCTCGCTCTTGCCGCAGCCGCGCTGGTCGAACAGGATCACGCGATAGCGCTTGGGGTCGAAAAACCGCGCCATCGGCGGGGCGCAGGCGCCGCCGGGGCCGCCGTGCAGGAACATCACCGGCTCGCCGTCCGGATTGCCGTATTCTTCCCAATAGAGCTTGTGGTCGGGCGCGGCGTCGACCTGCAGCAGGCCGCTCTTGCTGGCGACCGGCTGATCGTACTTCCATTCACCAGTGACCTTGCTGGTGGTCCGCAACCGCGAGAAATTCATAACTCGACCTTTCGTGAGGCTCTTCGCCCGTGCCGTTTAGATGCGCTCGTCACCGGCGACCGCAAGTCAAAATCGGCGGCCCTCGACAGGATCCGAGCGTCCGCGTAACCCCAGCCAAGCCTCAGCCCGAAAGGAGGGACCATGGCCAATCCCTTCTCGCTGCTGGCGCCGGCGCTGATCCCGTCCTGGAACTTCTTCGACGTCATCGCGCCGTCGCCGCGCGTCGAGTACGCCCTGGCGGAGTCGCGCGACGCTGTCCTGGACGCCTGGGCCGAATTCCGACCGCGCCCGCAGCGCCTGTCGCCGGCCGCCATGCTGGGCCGCCTGGTCTGGAACCCGCGTTGGAACGAGAGCCTCTATCTGGTCAGCTGCGCCGAGCGCCTGGTCGAAGAGCCGACAGCGCATAGCGAAGACGAGATCTATCGCCGGATCGCGGCCGACCTGGCAGGGCAGCCGCACGCCGCGCCCTGGCTGTCGTTCCGGCTGCTGTTCGTCGATCCGACGGGCGAGCGCGAGGTGCTTTACCAGGCCGCGCCGCGGCTGCGGGCGGACATCGACGTCCGATGAGTTTCTGCCACGCTCTTCGCCTGACCGAGGTGCTGCTGGCTCTGGCCCTGATCCAGCAGAGCCTGGAGCACCTGCGGGTCTTCCAGCGCGAGCGGATTCTGTTCGGCGTCCGCATCGTCCTGTGCGGTCTGGTCGTCGCGGGTGTGGCTTCGCCCTGGCCGCTGGCCGTTCTGGCGGGCCTGTCGCTGCTGATCCTCCAGCGGTTCCAGGGACCCTACAACGGCGGCAGCGATCGGCTGGGCCTGCTGGCCCTTTGGTGCGTGACGCTGGCGCGGACGCTGCCGGTCGAGGCCTGGCGCGAACTGGCCTTCGGCTATCTCGGCGTGCAACTGATGCTGTCCTACTTCATCTCGGGCTGGGTGAAGATCGTGAACCCCGACTGGCGCAAGGGCGTGGCTCTGCGCCAGGTGTTCGCCTTCTCGGCCTATCCTGTCGCCGAGAGCCTGCGCGGCTGGGCCGATCGGCCGCGCCTGCTGCTCGTGATGTCGTGGGCGGTGATGCTGTTCGAGCTGGCCTTTCCGCTGACCCTGCTCTCGCAGCCGTCGCTGATGGTCGGCCTGGTGGTCGCCGCGACCTTCCATCTGGCCAATGCCTGCCTGTTCGGCCTCAACCGCTTCTTCTGGACCTGGCTGGCGGCCTATCCGGCCATCCTCTGGCTGCAGCAGCGCCTGTTCTAGCCCCAGGCGGGGAAGATGATGCAGGTGGGGCGATCGACTTCAATTGCCTGGCCGGTGGCGTGCAGGCGACCCGACGCGGTGTTGCGCCCAAGCACTGTCACCGTGCTCGAGCCCTGGTTTGCCGCCAGCAGCCAGCGGCCCGTCGGATCGAGGGCGAAGCTCCACGGCGTCTTGCCGCCGGTGGGAACGCGCTGGATTTCCCGCAGTTCGCCCCGGAGCTCGTCGACCTGGTAGACGACTATGACGTGCTCGAAGCGGATCGAGGCGTAGACGAAGCGACCGTCGTGGCTGACCGCCACCTCGGCGCCGTTGATCGGCGGCTCGCCGCCCGCGCGGAGGGTCTGCAACAGCTCCAGCCGGCCGCCCTGCAGTCGATAGGCGCGCATCTCCGGCACGATCTCGCTTAGCAGGTAGAGGTGGCGGCCGGTCGGGTGCAACGCCATGTGGCGAGGGCCCGTGCCTGGCGGAAGCGCGACGGACGCTTCGCCGGGCGGGCCAAGCGTCCGCGTCGCTGCGTCGTAGGAATGGACGAAGATCCGGTCGGCCCCGAGATCGGCGACAAGGGCCTGGCGACCTGTCGGGTCGACCATCACCGCATGGGCGTGCGGCCCCTGCTGCTGCGGCGAGGGGCCAGAGCCCGTGTTGGCCTGCATCGAAGCCGGCGGCTCCAGCCCGCCGTCGGCTCGGACGGGCAGGGCGGCGACATGGCCCGTGCCATAGTGGGCGACTAGAAGGCCGCCGGCCTTGTCATCCAGCGACATGTGCGCCGGGCCGCCGCCGCCCGAGGCAACCGTCGAGAACACGGTCAGGGCGCCGGTCGCGGGATCGGCCTTCAGGGCGTGGACCTGGCCCTGTTCGCCGGGGCCGTAACCGGTTTCGCTGAGCGCATAGACAAGCGGGCGGTCAGGGTGGGCGACCAGCCAGGTCGGTCGTTGCAGGGGCGCGACGACGCCGATCGCCTTGAGGCCGCCGGTCCTGGTGTTCAGCCGGGCGGCGAAGACGCCCTGGCCGTCCTTGTCGGCCTGGGTTCCGACATAGACCAGCCGTTCTTCCCGCGGGGCCGCCTGCGTGGTCTGGGCGGCGATCAGTCCGAGGGCCCCGGCGGCGACCGCGCGACGGGTGGGCGAACCGTGTCTGGAATCGGTCATCGGCGTCTCCTCCACCCACGCTTGTCAGGCTTTGTGGGAGGCGTCGATAAGACCACTCGGGTTTCTGCAGCGAAGAAAATCGCGCCGCGTTTGACGGAAGTTTCGCGCCCGTGCATCGCTCCCTCTAGAACAGCTCGAACAAAATGAGTGGGTGGGACGGAAACGGTGTCGGAGGGGCGTGCGCGCGTCGTGGCTTGGATCGGGCGGGAAATCCTGCCCCACGAGGCCGATCTGCGCGCCTGGCTGCGGCGAGCCTTCGCCACGGCCGGCGACGTCGACGACATCGTGCAGGAGACCTATTGCCGCCTGGCGGGGCTCTCGCACGTCGACCACATCGGCGAGCCGCGGGCCTATCTGTTCCAGGCCGCCCGCAGCGTCGCGCTGGAACAGCTGCGGCGCGCGCGGGTGGTGCGCATCGACACGGTGACGGAAATCGACGCGCTGAACATCGAACTGGACGAGCCTTCGCCCGAGCGCATCGCCGGCGGGCGGCGCGAACTGGAGCGGGTGCGGCGGCTGATCGCCGCCTTGCCCGACCGCTGCCGCCGGATCTTCGAGATGCGCAAGATCGAGGGTCTGCCGCAACGCGAGATCGCCCGCCGCATGGGCGTGACCGAGAACGTCGTCGAGAACGAATCCGTGAGGGGGCTGCGCGCCATCCTCGCCGCCCTCGCCGAGGGTGAAACCGAAGAACAGACGGCCGCGAGGAGGCCGAGTACGCATGACCGAACGCGAAAGCGCCGCTGACATCGAGGCGGCCGCCGCCCGATGGGTGGTGCGCGCCGATCGCGGGGATCTGGACCCGGCCGAGCTGGAGGCCTGGCTGGCTGGCGACACGCGCCGCCAGGGCGCCTTCGTGCGCGCCCAGGCCGCGTGGGGATTGCTGGATCGCGGTCGTGCGCTTGGCGTCGACGAGGCGCCGCGACGTCTCCGCGTCGGCCGCCGGGGCCTGCTCGCGGGGCTCGGCTTGGCGGCCGCCGCTTGCGTCGCGGTGGTCGTGGCGCCGCGTCTGCTGGCTGCGCGCTACGGCACCGCCGTGGGCGAGATCCGCCGCGTGCCGCTGGCCGACGGCTCGCTGGCCGCCATCAACACCGACACCGCGCTGGAAGTGGCCATGAAGCCGCGCAGGCGCGAGGTGCGGCTCGATCGGGGCGAAGCCTGGTTCCAGGTCGCCAAGGACGCCGAGCGGCCCTTCGTGGTCGAGAGCGGCCCGGTGCGGGTGAGGGCGGTCGGCACCGCCTTCTCGGTGCGCCGGCGCGACGGCGGCTGCGAGGTGCTGGTCACCGAGGGCGTGGTCGAGGTCTGGTCGGAAGGGGCGGGCGAGGCGCCGCGCCGCGTGACCGCCGGCGAGCGGGTCTTCGCTTCGGACGCCGCCGGCGCGGCCCGGCCCGTGCCGGCGTCGCTGGAGATCACGCGCGAACTCGCCTGGCGCGAGGGCCAGATCGTGCTCGACGGCGAGGCCTTCGGCGCCGCGGCCGAGGAGTTCAACCGCTACAACGCCCGCAAGATCGTCATCGCCGATGCCGCCCTCGCCGACCAGAAGCTGGTCGGCTGGTTCCGCACCAACGAGCCCGAAAGCTTCGCCCGCGCGGCGGCCGCCAGCTTCGGCGCGCGGGTGACGGTGCGCGGCGACGCCATTCTCGTACAGTCGGTCGCGCCCCTGGCGGAGTAGGGATTTCGCCGTCCACGGAGGATGGCGCTCGAAAATTTTCGCCGAGCTCTGACGGAAACCGGTTTCCCGCCCATCGCTCAAGACAGGCGCTCCCAGAAGCGCCGTGCGAAACAAACAATAGGGAGGGCGCGGAATGGGTTATCCGCGAGACGTCTACGGAAAATCGGCCCTGATGCTGGCGGCGGGCGCCGCCGCGGTGCTGGCCAGCAGTCAGGCCCAGGCCCAGGCGCGCAAGTTCGACGTGCCGGCCCAGGCCGCGGCCACCGGCATTCCGCAGTTCGGCAAGCAGGCCGACCTGCAGATCCTGGCCCCGCAGGCGGCCGTTCAGGGCAAGCGGGTCAACGCCGTGCGCGGGACCTACACCGTCTCCGAGGGCCTCTCGCGCCTGCTCGACGGCGCCAACCTGACCGTGGTCTCCAATGACGGCCGCACCGCGGTGCTCGGCCAGAAGGGCTCGGTTCAGCTGGCTTCCACCGCGCCGATCGCGATCCCGCAGCATTCCGACCTCGTCGGTGGCGCCATCGAGGAGCCGGCGGCGGTCGAGGAAGTGGTCGTCACCGGCTTCCGCGCCAGCCTGGGCAGCGCCCTGAACATCAAGAAGCGCACCAGCGGCGTCGTCGACGTCATCAAGGCCGAGGACATCGCCGACTTCCCGGACGCCAACCTCGCCGAGTCCATCCAGCGCGTGCCGGGCGTGTCGATCGCCCGCGACGCCGGCGAAGGCCGGCAGATCACCGTCCGGGGCCTGGGGCCGCAATTCACCCGCGTGCGCATCAACGGCGTCGAGGGTCAGAGCACGGCCAGCGGCACCGACAGCTCCGGCGGCGCCAACCGCAACCGCTCGTTCGACTTCAACGTCTTCGCCTCGGAGCTCTTCAACAGCATCACCGTGCGCAAGACCGCCTCGGCCTCGACCGAGGAAGGCTCGCTGGGCGCCACCGTCGATCTGCAGACTGGCCGGCCGTTCGACTACAAGGGCGCGACCCTCGTGGTCTCGGCCCAGCAAGGCTACAACGACCTGTCGGAAAGCTGGGACCCGCGTTTCGCCCTGCTGGCGTCGAACACCTGGGCCGACGGCAAGCTCGGCGCCCTGGTTTCGGTGGCCTACACCGAGCGCAATCTGCTGGAGGAAGGGCACGGCTCCGGCGGCTGGCTGAACGGCACCGAGGTCGGCGGCTTCAGCCCGGCCTCGATCTTCACCCAGGCCAGCTCGGCCAGCGTCTTCACCCCGCGCTTCCCGCGCTACGGCCGCCTCACCCATGACCAGAAGCGCCTGGGCGTGACCACCTCGCTGCAGTTCCGGCCCGACGAGAAGACCCTGGTCACGGCCGACTTCCTCTATTCGGACTTCAAGGCCACCCGCACCGAGAACTGGCTGGAAGCCCTGTCCTTCGCCCGCAACGCCGCCCAGGGCGGCCGCCCGGAGATCATCGTCCGCGATGGCGTGGTCAATTCCAAGGGCGACATGGTCTACGGCCTGTTCGACGACGTCGACGTCGAGAGCGAGACCCGCTTCGACAAGCTCGACACCAAGTACACCCAAGGCACCTTCACGGTCGAACACCGCTTCTCCGACCGCTTCAAGGTGACGGGCCTGGTCGGCTTCTCGAAGTCGGACTTCGACAATCCGATCCAGACGACCGTGATCCTCAACCGCGAGAACGCCGACGGCTTCTCGTACGATTATCGCAACAACGCCAAGCTGCCGGCGATGAACTTCGGCTTCGATGTCACCGACCCGCTGGCCTACAACTTCGGCGCGGCGCGCTCGGAGATCCGCCTGCGGCCGCAGGGCGTGACCAACACCATCCAGACCGCCCAGCTCGACGGCGACTATGAGCTCAACGACACCTTCCGTCTGAAGGCCGGCGTGAACCTCAAGAAGTACGAGTTCGACTCCTGGGCGCTGGCGCGGGTCAACGAGTCCGTCGTGCCGACCCTGCCGGCCGGCGTCACCCTGGCCAGCCTGACCAACCTGGTCAGCGGTTTCGGTAAGAACCTCGGCGGTTCGGGCTATCCCACCAGCTGGGCCGCGCCGGATCTCAACGCCTTCGCCAAGCTGTTCGACATCTACAGCGGCACGGGCCTGTTCGAGCTGTCTGGCACCAGCAACTCCGCCGCCCGCGGCAACATCCGCAGCGTCGAGGAGAAGGACACCGCCGCCTACGTGCAGCTGGACTTCAACTCCGACCGCTTCGCCTGGCCGATCCGCGGCGACGTCGGCGTGCGCTACGTCAAGACCGAGCAGAGCTCGACGGGCTACCAGCTGGTCTCCGGCGCGGCCCAGCAGGCCACCGTCGATCGCGACTACGAGGACGTGCTGCCGGCCCTGAACCTGACCGCCGAGGTTACGCCCGACTTCCTGCTGCGCTTCGGCGCGGCCAAGGTCATGACCCGTCCCAACCTGGGCAGCCTGACGCCGGGCGGCAGCCTCAGCGTCGTGGGCGTGTTCAGCGTCAGCTCGGGCAATCCGTATCTCGACCCGATCCGGGCCACGACCTACGACCTGTCCGCCGAATGGTACTTCGCCAAGGACGCCCTGCTGTCGGTCGGCCTGTTTTACAAGGACATCGACAGCTACATCCAGACGCAGCGGATCTCGCAGACCTTCGCCGCCTCGGGCCTGCCGACCAGCCTGCTCGACGGCCTGGCCGGCGTGTCGGCCAACGACACCTTCCTGTTCAGCAAGCCGGTCAACACCGAAGGCGGTCCGCTGAAGGGGATCGAGATCAGCTACCAGCAGCCGTTCAGCTTCCTGCCGGGCCCGCTGCGCCACACCGGCGCGATCTTCAACGTCACGATCGTCGACTCCAAGATCGACTACATCTCGTCGCGCTCGGCCACCGGCTTCGTGCAGAACGACCTGGTGGGCCTATCGAAGAATGCCTTCAACGCCACCCTCTACTACGAGGACAGCAAGTTCAGCGCCCGCGTCTCTGGCGCTTACCGTGACAAGTACCTGACCGCCGTGCCCAGCGGCACCTCGACCAACGACATCGACGGGGTGCGCGACACCTTCACCGTCGACGCCTCGGCCTCGTACCAGATCAACAAGCGCCTAAAGGTCACCTTCGAGGGCTTGAACCTGACCGACGCCTTCAACGAGCAGTACACCGACAGCGTGCGCGACAGCATCTACGTCTATTCGCACACCGGTCGGCAGTACAACTTCGGCCTGAGGTACTCCTTCTAGGCCGGACCAGACCTTCCTCCTCCCAGGGGAATGTTGGGCGTCGGCCGTCCCTCCCGGCCGGCGCCCGCTCTTTTTTCTTTCGAGGCTTCGATGACGATGGTTTCGCGACGGGCCGTGGCGGCCGGGCTTCTGCTGCTTCCTGGCGCTGCCTCGGCCGCGCCGCGCTACGACGCCGTGCTCAAGCGCCCGGACGATCCGCGCCGGTTCTCGGCCCCGACCTACGACAGGCTCTCGGCCGCCGTGGCCGCCGCGCCGGCGAACGGGACGCGGCCGTTCCGCATCCTGGTGACCAGGGGTGCGTTCGACGAGCAGGTCGTGATCGACAAGCCGTTCGTGCATCTGATCGGCGAGAGCCGCACGGGCTCGATCATCACCCATCTGGCCGCTTCGGGTCTGATCGCGCCCGACGGCAAGCGCTGGGGCACCTTCCGCACGCCGACCCTGTTCGTCCGCGCGCCGGACTTCGCCGCCCGCAACCTGACCATCCGCAACGCCTTTGACGGCCTGGCCGAGATGAGCAAGCCCGGCGGCCTGCACTCGCACGACGGCGGCGGTCCGCAGGCTGTGGCCCTGATGCTCGACAAGGGCAGCGATCGCGCACGGTTCACGCAGGTCGACATCCTCAGCTACCAGGACACCCTGTTCCCGGACGCCGGCCGCAGCCTGTTCGAGCGCTGCCTGATCGCCGGCAGCTACGACTTCATCTTCGGGGCGGGCAGGGCGTTCTTCAGGGACTGCGAGATCCGCTCGCTGCCGCGTCCGGTCGATCCGATCGACGGCTATGTCGTCGCGCCCAGCACGTCGATCGACCAGCCGTTCGGTTTCGTCTTCAAGGACTGCCGTCTGACCAAAGCGGACGGCACGGCGAAGCATTCGGTCTATCTGGGACGGCCCTGGCGGCCGTCGAGCCAGTTCCCTGACGGGCGCTACGGCGATCCGAAGTTCGTCGGGGCGACCGCCTTCATCGACTGCTGGATGGACGACCATGTCGCCCCCGATGGCTGGACCCAGATGTGGTACACCGGCAAGGACGGCAATCCGCGCACCATGCTGCAGCCCGAGGACGCGCGTTTCTCGCAGTACGCCTCCAAGGGTCCTGGCGCGGCCGCCTTCCGGCGCGGCCGTGCGCTGACCGCCGCCGAAGCCAGGGCGATGGATGTTCGCGCCGTCCTGGCCGGCTGGCGCGTCTGAGGCCTCAGCGCGCGAACGGGAAGGGGGTCACCGACTTACTGGCCTCTTCCACCAGCAGGGTGCGGTTGATCGGGGCGGCGGCGCGCTGGGGGCAGGCCGGACGCTCGCAGATCCGGCATGACGGACCGATCTCCACCGCCAGCGGCGAGGCGATGTCGAGCCCGCGCGAGGCGGCCAGCTTGCTGGCGAACTTGAGCTCGCAGCCGAGGCCGATGACCAGTTCGTCCTCCAGGCCCGCCTGCAGGCCCGACGTCCGTCGCACGGTGCGCGACAGGGTGAAGTAGCGCTCGCCGTCGGGCGTCTCGATCACCTGGGTGACGATGCGGCCGGGGGTCTTGAAGCTGTCGTGGACGTTCCAGCGCGGGCAGGCTCCGCCGAAGCGCGAGAACGGGAAGGGGCCGGCGGCGAAGCGCTTGGAGATGTTCCCCGCCGCGTCCAGCCGCATCATGAAGAACGGAATGCCCCGCGCGCCGGGGCGGCTGAGCGTGGTCAGGCGCTGGGCGGCCTGCTCGTAGCTGACGCCGAAGCGAGGGCGTACACGCTCGATGTCATAGCCGCTGGCCTCCATGGCCGCGTGGAACGGCTCGTAGGGCATCATGATCGCCGCGGCGAGGTAGTTGTCGAGGAACACCTTCAGCAGCTGGCGCGTCGCACGGTCGGGCGCGGCGAAGCGGTCGGCCAGGCGCGTCAGAGCCTCGGGCGCTTCCATCAGGCCCAGTTGGTAGCACATGGCGAAGATGCGGCTGGCCGGCGCCAGGGTCTCCGACACCATCAGTCGCTTGCGGTGGTGGTCGTAGCGGCGCAGCGAGCCGGCCATGACCTCGGCGGGCATGACGCGCGTCTGGATGCCGTGGCGGGCGACCAGGCGCTCGCGCACGGCCGGGCCCAGGTCCTGCAGGTCGGCGTCCAGCGCCGCCACGATGGCCTCGGCCGCCGTCTCGAGCTCGGCGAAGTGGTTGCGCTGCGAGCCGACCAGATCGCGCACCCAGTCGGTCGGCGACTGTGACGACGAGGAGGGCAGGCCGTCCGGACGCTCGAAGGCGCCCATATCGATCATCCGGCCGCGATCCAGATAGGCGCGATAGAGGCGGGCCATGGCTTCGGCCAGGCCCGGCGACAGTTCCGCCACCTCCGCCACCTCGTGCCGGCCGATACCGAGATCGGTGAACATCTTGTCGGCCAGCACCTCCTCCAGTCCCGCGCCGCCGCCCGGATCGTCGGCCGAAAGGGTGCGCAGATCGAGGTCATAGGCCTCGGCCAGCCGCAGCAGCATCTGGGCCGTCACCGGCCGCTGGTTGCGCTCCAGCAGGTTCAGGTAGCTGGGCGACACGCCAAGCTCGTCGGCCATGCGGCTCTGGGTGACGCCCAGGTCGCGGCGGAGGCGCTTCAGGCGCCCGCCCAGGAACAGCTTTTTGTCGGTCGTGACCATGTCTGTCACGTTGTCACGATTTTACAAAATACACAAAGTCGATTTGTGACAAATCGTCTTCAATAGGTTCGACCGCCTTGCCGCATCGGCGTTAGCTCCGTGTCACAGCTTACAGCCCGCCTCCCAACAAGCGGGCCCCGATGGGGAAGAACAACGACCATGCGCAAGACCTACGCCGAGCATCGCCAGGACCTTATCGCCCGCTATCCGCAAGGCGTGACGCCCGGCGGCGTCGCCATCGACGACATCATCCAGCTGAAGCTGCAGAACACCTTCAACACCCACCTGGATATCGCTCGCGAGATGGCCGTTGTCATGCGCGCCGACATGGCCGCCTATGACGCCGACAGCTCCAAGTTCACCCAGTCGCTGGGCTGCTGGTCGGGCTTCCACGCCCAGCAGATGATCAAGTCGGTCAAGCGCCTGCGCGGCACGACCAAGGGCGCCTACGTCTATCTGTCGGGCTGGATGGTCGCGGGCCTTCGCAACCGCTTCGGCCACCTGCCGGACCAGTCGATGCACGAGAAGACCTCGGTCGTCGACCTGATCGAAGAGATCTACGTCTCGCTGCGCCAGGCCGACGAAGTGGCGATCAACGACCTCTTCAAGGCGCTGAAGACCGCTCGTGACACCGGCGACCAGGTCGCCGAGCAGGCCGCGATCAAGGCCATCGACACCTTCGAGACCCACGTCGTTCCGATCATCGCCGACATCGACGCCGGCTTCGGCAACGAGCACGCCACCTACCTGCTGGCCAAGGAGATGATCAAGGCTGGCGCCTGCTGCCTGCAGATCGAGAACCAGGTCAGCGACGCCAAGCAGTGCGGCCACCAGGACGGCAAGGTCACCGTGCCGCGCGAGGACTTCATCGAGAAGCTGCGCGCCTGCCGCCTGGCCTTCGAGGAACTGGGCGTCGACGAGGGCGTCATCGTCGCCCGTACCGACAGCCTGGGCGCGGGCCTGACCCAGAAGGTCCCGGTCAGCCAGGGCGAGGGCGACCTCGCGGCTGAATACATCAAGTGGCTGAAGACCGAGGCCATCACGCCTGAGAACCCGCTGCGCGACGGCGAGATCGCGATCATGAAGGACGGCGCCTTCGTCAAGCCGGTGCGCATGGCCAACGGCCTGTTCGCCTTCCAGGACGGCACGGGCCGCGCCCGGGTCATCGAGGACTGCATCGCCAACCTGACGCAAGGCGGCGCCGACCTCCTCTGGATCGAGACCGATACGCCGAACGTGGACGAGATAGCCTCGATGGTGGCCGAGGTCCGCAAGGCCGTGCCGAACGCCAAGCTGACCTACAACAACTCGCCGTCGTTCAACTGGACCCTGAACCTGCGCAAGCAGGTCCGCGCCCAGTGGATCGCTGAGGGCAAGATCCACGAGGACTCCTATCCCGACGGCAACGTGCTGATGTCGGCCGAGTACGACGCCACCGATCTGGGCCGCGAAGCCGACGATCGCCTGGCCCGCTTCCAGGTCGACATCTCGGCCCGCGCCGGGGTGTTCCACAACCTGATCACCCTGCCGACCTTCCACCTGACCGCCAAGAGCGTCGACGAGCTGTCGCGCGGCTACTTCGGCGACCAGCGGATGCAGGCCTACGTCAACTCGGTCCAGCGCGAGGAGATCCGTCGCGGGGTCTCGGCCGTGAAGCACCAGCACGAGGTCGGCTCCGACCTCGGCGACACCTTCAAGGAAATGGTCGGAGGCGAGCGGGCCCTGAAGGCCGGCGGCCACGCCAACACCATGAACCAGTTCGCCGCCGAATAGCCCGGCGTTCGAAACCGACAACCCCCACTTCACCCCCACTGGCGAAAACCTACAGGAGAGAACGCCATGACCAACGTCACGCAATTCGCTCCGGCCGCGATGCCGGACTCGTCGGCCCAGGATCGCGCCGTGGACCGCCTCGCCGAGGCCTCGCACCGCCTAAACGAAGCCGTCCGCCGCGCCATCGAGGCCGGCTACTCGGTCGAGCTGGTGCGCACCTCGCGCCACCACGATGGCTCGGGCAACTGGGGCGACCAGATCGTCCCGACCATCCGCGCCAACGACGCCCCCAAGAGCGCTTAAAGACGCTCGGGCGCCTGCGGGCGAGGGGAGGCGCCTGCTTCCTCCTCTCGCCCGCCACACTGCAATCGTCATCCCGGAGGGCGCGTAAGCCCCATCCGGGACCCAGGGATCGCCGCGCGGCGTCGAGGCTTCTTCGCGGTGGCCGGCTCCGCGCGGCGGTCCCTGGGCTCCGGCTTCGACTTGGGTGCGCTGAGTGCATCCGATAAACCCTCTCCCAAGTCCGCGTCCCAACACCACGGAACACGCCATGCCTCTCGACATCGCCGCCAACGTCCAGATCCTCGGCCCGATCGAGGGTCGTGCGGTAGAGATCCTCACCCCCGAGGCCGTGGCCTTCGTGGCCGACCTGCACCGCCGCTTCGACGGCCGCCGCCGTGAGTTGCTGGCCGCCCGCCAGGCGCGTCAGGCCCGCTTCGACGCCGGCGAGCTGCCCGACTTCCTGGCGCAGACCTCGCACGTGCGCGCCGCCGACTGGCGCGTCGCCCCGATCCCGGCCGACCTGCTCGACCGTCGCGTCGAGATCACCGGGCCGGTCGATCGCAAGATGATCATCAACGCCCTGAACTGCGGGGCGAAGGTGTTCATGGCCGACTTCGAGGACGCCACGGCCCCCACCTGGGCCAATGTCGTCGAAGGCCAGGTCAACCTGAAGGACCGCTGGAACGGCGTCTTGGACCACGTCGATCCGAAGTCCGGTAAAAGCTATGCGCTGGGAGCCAACCCGGCCGTCCTGAAGGTCCGCCCGCGCGGCTGGCACCTTCCCGAAAGCCACCTCGAAGTCGACGGCGCGCCTGTCGCCGGCGCTCTGTTCGACTTCGGCCTCTATGTCTTCCACAACGCTCGCGCGGCGATCGAGAAGGGCTCGGGCCCTTACTTCTACCTGCCCAAGCTGGAGAGCCATCTGGAGGCTCGCCTCTGGAACGACGTCTTCGTCCGCGCCCAGGAGGCGCTGGGCCTGCCCGTCGGCGCGTTCAAGGCCACGGTGCTGATCGAGACCATTCCGGCCGCCTTCGAGATGGACGAGATCCTGTTCGAGTTGAAGGACCACATCGTCGGCCTCAACTGCGGCCGCTGGGACTACATCTTCTCGTTCATCAAACGCCTGGGCCGCACGCCCGCCTTCCTGACGCCCGACCGTTCGGCGATGGTCATGGGCAAGGCCTTCCTCGGCGCCTATTCGCTGAAGCTGATCCAGACCTGCCACCGCCGCGGCGCCTTCGCCATGGGCGGTATGGCCGCCCAGATCCCGGTCAAGGGCGACGAGGCCGCCAACCAGGCCGCGTTCGCCAAGGTCCGCGCCGACAAGGAGCGCGAGGCCGGCGCCGGCCACGACGGCACCTGGGTCGCCCACCCCGATCTCGTGCCGGTGGCCATGGAGGTCTTCGACCGCCTGATGCCCACGCCCAACCAGCTCGACAAGACGCTGGAGGGGCTGGAGATCACCCAAGCCCAGATGCTGGAGCTGCACGACGGCGCCCGCACCGAGGCCGGGGCCCGCGAGGCCGTCCGCGTCGGGGTGCGCTACACCCAGGCCTGGCTGGAAGGCCGGGGCGCGGTGCCGCTCTACAATCTGATGGAAGACGCGGCGACCGCCGAGATCTGCCGCACGCAGCTGTGGCAATGGGTGCGCCTGGGCGCCGAACTCGAAGACGGCCGGGTGCTGAGCTCGGAGCTGTTCATCAGCCTGTTCACCCAGGAAATGGCCGACCTGCGCCGCGAGTTCGCCTCGCCGCGCCTGGAAGAGGCCGCGCATCTCTTCACCCGCATGGTGCTGTCCGACACGCTGGAGGAGTTCCTGACCCTTCCGGCTTATGAGTTGATCGGCTGACACCGGCACGGCGGCGGCGCTCCATCCCCCCGGAGCGCCGCTGCTTGCGTCGCCTTACCGACACGCAAGACCCCGAGAAGCCGGAGCCATGCGAGCCCCGGCGCGTTCTGACGCTCGACCAGTAACAAGGCGGGCGTCTCTTCATGACCATCTCCTCCCTGCGCCGGGATCTTCTGACCCGACCGATCTTCCAATGGGCCCAGGGCGTGTTGCCGGCCCTGTCCCAGACCGAGCGTGACGCCATCGACGCCGGCGACGTCTGGTGGGACGCGGCGCTGTTCACCGGCGACCCCGACTGGAACGAACTCCTGTCGTTCCCCAAGCCCCAGCTGCGCCCCGACGAACAGGCCTTCATGGACGGCCCGGTCGAAAAGCTCTGCGCCATGGTCGACGAATGGACCATGACCTGGGAGACCCGCGACCTGCCGCCGGAGGTCTGGAGCTTCCTGAAGGAAAACAAGTTCTTCGGGATGATCATTCCCAAGCAGTACGGCGGCCTGGGCTTTTCCGCCTATGGCCACGCAGAGGTGGTGCGTCGTATCGCCAGCCGCTCGGTGTCTGCGGCTGTGACGACGATGGTGCCCAACTCTCTGGGCCCGGGCGAGCTGATCATGCGCTTCGGGACCAAGGCCCAGCAGGACCACTGGCTGCCGCGCCTGGCCGACGGCCGCGAGATCCCCGCCTTCGGCCTCACCAGCCCCGAGGCGGGCTCCGACGCCTCGGCCATGGTCGACGAGGGCGTGATCTGCCGCGGAACCTGGGAGGGCAGGGAAGTCCTTGGCATTCGCCTGAACTGGCACAAGCGCTACATCACCCTGGGCCCCGTCTGCACGGTGTTGGGCCTGGCCTTCAAGCTGCGCGACCCGGATCACCTGCTGGGCGACGACGAAGATATCGGCATCACCTGCGCGCTGGTGCCGACCACCACGCCGGGCGTCGAGATCGGCCGCCGTCACTTGCCGGCCTTCCAGACGTTCCAGAACGGGCCCAACTGGGGCAAGGACGTCTTCATTCCCATGGATCTCGTCATCGGCGGCGCCGAGCGGGTGGGGCAGGGGTGGAAGATGCTGATGACGGCCCTGGCGGCCGGGCGCGGTATCTCGTTGCCGGCGCTTTCGGGCGCGGCCGCGGCGTTCAGCGCCCTGACGACGGGTAGTTACGCTCGCGTTCGCCAGCAGTTCGGCATCTCGATCGGCAAGTTCGAGGGCGTGCAGGAGCGGCTGGCCCGGATCGCCGGCAACGCCTACCTGGTCGACGGCGCGCGCCGCCTGACCTGCGCCGGCCTCGACCTGGGCAAGCACCCGTCGGTGATCTCGGCTCTCCTGAAGTCCGGCGCGACCGAGCGCATGCGGGTGGTGGTCAACGACGCCATGGACGTGCACGGCGGCAAGGCGATCATCGAGGGGCCGCGCAACTACATGGGGGCGCAGTACCGGGCCATCCCGGTCGGGATCACCGTCGAGGGCGCCAACATCCTGACCCGCAGCCTGATGGTCTTCGGCCAGGGCGCGATCCGGGCGCACCCCTACATGCTCCGCGAGATCCTGGCCCTGGGCGAGGCCGATCCCGAGAAGGGCCTCGAGGACTTCGACGAGGCGTTCTGGAGCCACGTGGCCCACGCCCTGCGCAACGGCATCCGCACCTTCGCTCGCAGCTGGACTAACGGCGCGCTGTCGCCTGCCCCTGACGCCGGCCGCGCCAGGCGCTTCTATCGCCAGGCCGGCCGCTACAGCGCCGGCTTCGCCCTGGCTTCGGACATCGCCCTGCTCACCCTGGGCGGCGACCTCAAGCGCAAGGAAATGCTTTCAGCTCGCCTGGGCGACATTCTGTCGGAGCTCTACTTCCTGTCCGGCGCGCTGAAGCGCTGGGAGGACGAGGGTCGCCAGGACGCCGACTTCCCGCTGCTGCAATGGTGCGCCGACACCGCCTTCGCCACGATCGAGCAACGCTTCGACGAGGTGTTCGCCAACCTGCCCAACCGCCCGGCCGCCTGGCTGCTGCGGGCGGCGATCCTGCCGTTCGGCGTCCACCGTCGTGGACCGTCCGACCGCACCACCCAGGCCTGCGCCGAACTGCTGCTGCATCCGTCCGACACGCGCGATCGCCTGGTGGAGAACGTCTATGTCGGCGGCAAGGACCAGGCCGTCGGCCAGTTGATCGACGCCTTCGAGCGCGTGGTGGCCACCCAGCCGATCCATGATCGCCTGAAGGCCCAGAAGATCCGCGACTGGAAGGTCGCCGCGGACCAGGGCCTGGTCTCCGCCGCCGAGATCGCCGAGTTGCAGGCCGCCGACAAGGCCGTGGCCGAGGTGATCGCCGTCGACGACTTCGCCCATGACGGCCTGGCGACGCGGGGCCAGGCGCGCGTCGATGCGGTCAGCGACAAGCGGGCCAGGGCTCAGGCCGACGGCGAGCTCTCCGAACGGCCCGGCCAGGGCGAGGCGCGCAGTTTCGAAGTCCGGATGTGACCTGGAGAGAGCTTGAGCGCTTCAACCCGAAGGCGGGATGATCCAAGCTGACGCGATGACGCCGCGCTTCACCGATCCGGACGCGCTGGCCGATGCGATCGTCGATCGCGTCGGCCGCCGCATCGTTCTTGGCCTGCCGCTGGGGCTGGGCAAGGCCAATCACGTGGTCAACGCCCTGGTGGCGCGGGCGCTGAGGGACCCTGGGGTCCACCTGCACATCTTCACGGCCCTGACCCTGGAGCCGCCGCGCCCCAAGTCCGACCTGGAAAAGCGGTTCCTGGGGCCGATCATCGAGCGCACGCTCGGCGGCTACCCGCTGCTGGCCTATGCCGACCTGCAGCGGCGCGACGCCTTGCCGTCCAATATCGAGGTCGACGAGTTCTTCTTCCAGGCCGGCACGCGCCTGAACGTCCCCAGCGCCCAGCGCAGCTACATCTCGGCCAACTACACCCACGCCGCAGGCTATCTGCGCGAGCGGGGCGTCAATGTCGTCGCCCAGCTGGTGGCGGGAAGGGGCGAGCGCTTCAGCCTGTCGTGCAACACCGACATCACCCTGGACCTGCTGGCGGCGCGCAAGGCGGGGGACGCCGACTTCCTGCTGGTGGGCCAGGTCAATGACGAGCTGCCGTTCATGCCCGGCGACGGTGACCTGCCGGCCGAGGTGTTCAGCCATCTGCTCGATGGGCCGGACGTGCAGTTTCCGCTGTTCGCGCCGCCCAAGGAGCCGATCCCCGACGCGTCCTATGCCATCGGCTTCCACGCCGCCTCGCTGGTGCGCGACGGCGGCACGATCCAGATGGGCATCGGCGCGATCAGCGACGCGGTCGCCCAGGGGCTGATCGTCCGGCATCGCGAGCCCCGGGCCTTCGCCGACACGGTGAGCCGCCTGTCGCCGCTAGGCGCAGGACCGCTGTGCGGCGGATCCTTCGAGACCGGGCTCTATGCGGCGACCGAGATGTTCGTCGACTGCCTGCTGGACCTGCGGCGGGCCGGGGTGCTCAAGCGCGAGGTCGACGGCGCGGTGCTGCACGGCGGCTTCTTCCTGGGGCCGCGCGCCTTCTACCGGGCGCTGCGCGAAATGCCGGAGGAAGAGCGAGCCAGGTTCCAGATGCAGGCCATCTCGGGCATCAACGAGATCTATGGCGACGAGGCGGCTCGCCGCGCAGCCCGCGTCGACGCCCGCTTCGTCAACACCGCCATGATGGCGACGCTGCTGGGGTCGGTGATCTCCGACGGCCTCGACGACGGACGCGTCGTCAGCGGCGTGGGCGGGCAATACAACTTCGTGGCGCAGGCCTTCGCGCTCGAAGGCGCGCGTTCGATCATCACCCTGCCGGCCGTGAGGGGAAGCGGCCGCAAGGCGGCCTCGAACATCCTGTGGTCCTACGCCCATGGCACGATCCCACGCCACCTGAAGGATGTGGTGATCACCGAGTACGGCGTGGCCGATCTGCGTGGGCGCACCGATCGCGACACGGTCGTCCGCATGCTGAATGTCTCAGATTCCCGCTTTCAGCCGCAGCTGCTCGACGCGGCCAAGAGCGCGGGCAAGGTCGAGGCCGGCTACGTGATCCCCGAGGCTTTCCGCCGAAATACGCCCGAGCGCATCGCCGAAGCGCTGAAGCCCGCCAAGGCGGCCGGCCTTGCGCCCTTGCTGCCCTTCGGTTCGGACTTCGACGAAGTGGAGGAGGGGCTGCTGCCGGTGCTGGGTCGCCTGAAGGCGGCCCAGGAGGATCCTCGCGCGCTGCTGGCCTATGTCTTCAAGGGCCTGAGCGCGCCTTCGCCAGGGGAGGGACTGCGCCGCCTGGGTCTTGATCGCCCCAGGACGCTGAGCGAGCGGCTGCTCGCCTGGGCCGTGCGCGGCGCGGCGGCTGGTTAGGCCTTCAGGCGAAGATCTTGATCACCGTGGCCAGGATCTCTTCCTTAGAGCGCACGCCCATCTTGCCGTGGATGTGCTTGATGTGGGTGCGGACGGTCAGGATCGAGACGCCCTTCAGTTCCGCGATCCGATCGGCGCTGTGGCCGGCGATGATCTCGGCCAGGATCCTGGCCTCCATGATGCTCAGGCCGAACAGCGCGCCCAGGCGGGGCAGGTTGGCCGGGGCGTCGAAGTCCTTGAGCACGATCACCAGCGCCATCTGATCGCCGTCCTGCACGGCGCGCATGCGCAGCAGGAAGCGGCGGTCGTCGTCGTCGCTCTCGATGAACTGGCAGACCTCGTGGCCGGCCAGGGCCTCGGCCATCCGTTCCATCAGGAAGTGATGCGTACGGCGGTCGACGCCGCCGATCTTGCCGCCGCGATCGACCAGCGGGCTTTGTCCTGAAAGCAGCGCGGCGGCCGCGCGAGAGCGCCAAAGCACGGTCGCCGTCTGGTCTATGACGATGCGAGCGATGGCGTCTTCGTCGAGACAAAAGCGCACTGCGCTCGTGTCGAAGACTGCCGCTGCGGCATGAGAGCCGTCCATCTTTCCCTCCCTCGCCAGCCTCTGGCCGGCGCTGGACCCAACTGCTTTGGCTGGGCCGACTTTGTTATGCAGTTAAAGCCAACTAGGGATAATTTATCCACAACCTGGGATTACTAGGTGTTGCATAGCGTCGGTTTGTCGCACGATTTTTGAGAATGCTTATCACTGAGCTATAGATATATACATTTGTATTACTAAGGGCGTTTTAGGCGTCCGTATTTTATTCAAATTCTCCTGACGGGTGAAACTGTACTAGCTACCCAAGGTGGGGGATTTCAGGCCCTCGGTTCTCTGCAATCGTTCATTAAGAACTTGTTAAGAGAAGCGGGGTCTGGGACATGGCTGGCAAGCAACTGACGCTTCCTCGCGCCGTGCGCACCCAGCGCAAGCCGTCCTATAGGGACTGGATACTTGGCGGGAGCTTGCTGGCGGGAGTGATCCTCGCGGCCAGCGTGACGGAAAGCCGGGCGCAGGTTACGGCCTACGCTGGCGGTTCGCCCCCGAACATCGTCCTGTCCATTCCGGTTACGGCTTCCGTGGGCGGTCGTTGCGGCTTTGCGCCGGGCATGGCGCCCAGCGGCTCGACCAATGTCGGCGAGGTCAATAACGCCTTCACGGCGGACTTCCCCTTTACTTTACAGTGCACGGTGCCGTTCCGCGCCGCGGTGGTCTCGAGCAACGGCGGCCTCCTGGCCTCCAGCGTCACCCCGGCCACCGGCTACACCAACCTGGCGCCCTATCTCGTCGACCTGAACCTGGTCGGCGACGTCGGGGTCGGGACGGCCAGCGCCACCTGCGACACCGGCGACCTGAAGAGCACCTCGGGCGCGACCTGTGGCTTCAAGGGGCCGGCGACGGCCAGCCAGGGCCTGCGCCTGAACGGCTCTTCCTACGACGTCTCCGGCTCGTACCTGCGGGTTCATCGCGGCGCCTATGCCGGCGCCCAGATCCTCGCGGCCGCCAACACCTATTCGGACTCGCTCACGGTAACGCTCAGCGTCTCGCCGTGACCCGCCTTCCGGGCCCGCTCCCCCGGCGGATCCGGCGTCCTTTGAAGGGGGAGGGGGTGCAAGGCCCCGGAACAAACAGAAGTCGGCCCCGCCGACGCAAGACTTTGGGAGTGAAGAGATGAAGAAGACGATCCTTCTCGGCGCCGCCGCCCTGCTGGGCCTGGCTATCGCCCCGGCCGCCATGGCCCAGACGGTCACCGGCACGGTCAACGTCACCGGCAGCGTTGCGGCCAAGTGCGTCGTCATCACCGGCGGCAGCGGCGGCACCTTCTCGGGTTCGATCCCGCTGGGCGAGCTGTCTCAGGCCGACGGCACCCTGGCGACCACCCTGTCGGGCTCGACCAACGCCAGCCCCGGCGGCTCCACCCAGTTCCGGGTGAACTGCAACACCGCCGCCCCCAAGGTGACGCTGAGCTCGACCCGCCTGGCCCTGACCCCCAGCGCCACCGCGCCGACCGGCTACACCGGCGTCATCGACTACACCGCCGCGCTCGACGCCGCCCTGTCCAACAGCACGACCCAGACGGTCAGCTACGTGACGGCCGCCGCCCTGCCGGCCGCCACCGTCCAGAGCCTGTCGAGCAGCCTGGCCAACAGCGCCGGCAACCTGACGGTCAAGGCCTACGCCCTCAATACGGCCTCGGGCGCGCTGCTGATGGCCGGCAACTACCAAAGCACGATCTCGATCACCATCGAGCCTTCGTGACCGGACGCGAAAGGGAGGAAGCGCCATGCGTAGCACCTTTCTCCTGACCGTCGCCGCGGCGAGCCTCGTACCCCCTTCCCCCGCCCGGTCGCGGCGGCGCCCCCCGCGGTCGCCGCCGCCTCGGGCCAGGCCCAGGCCCAGAGCGTGACCGGCACGGTCCAGGTCAACGGCACGGTGTCCAACCGCTGCCTGTTCGTGACCGACAACGTGGTCCTGGATCTGGGCGAGCTGTCGCTGCAGACCGGCGACGTCTCGGCCATCGGCCGGCTCGACGGCGTCAAGCTGACCAGCCGGACGGCCACGCTCAACGGCTGGTGCAACGGGGTTTCGGCGACCATGGCCGTCGAGGCCCAGCCGATCTTCAACACCAGCTTCACCAGCACGGCCCCGACCGGCTTCGAGCGCCGCATCGACTACACCGCCACCGCCACGGCTTCGCCTTCGGGCGGTTCGGTGTCGGCGTCGGACAGCACGCTGGCGTCCGGCGGCGGCGCGGCCAGCACCACGGGCATCTTCGCCAGCGACATCGTCGTCAGCTTCGCCGACGCGGCCACGCCCGCCGGCGGGCGACTGGTCTCCGGGTCCTATTCGGGCTCGGTCGCCGTGACGCTGGCTCCGGCCACTTGAGGGGAGAAAGGTCGTCATGATCCTGCACCGAACCTGCCTTGTCGGACTCGCGGCGACCGCTCTTCTCGCCCCGCTGGCCGGGGCGACCGGCGCCTGGGCCCAGGACCCCGTCCAGGGAACCGTCGGGCTCGACGCCCAGGTCGCCCAGGTCTGCGTGCTGGGCGCGCCCAGCCCCGGCGCCCTGGCGCTGGGGCAGATCTCGGAGAGCTCCGGCGCCCGGGTGGGCCGGCTGGCGACCATCGCCAACCAGTCGATCCAGCTGCCAGGCACCTTCTGCAACTACGCCGGCGCGGCCCTGGCCATCTCGGCCTCGCCCCTGGCGGTGACCGGAACCACGACCCAGGCCGGGTTCGTCGGCTCTGTGGACTATACCTGCACGATCAGCGCCTGGGGCGCGACGTCGGCCACGGTCCGCACCAGCGCCGGCAGCACGTCGGGCGTCGGCTCGCCCTCGACCAGCACCGCGCCGAAGGAGACCGACCTGACCCTGGTGGTCTCGGACTTCGCCACCGCCAGCGACAGCCAGCTGCAGCCGGGTTCCTACCTGGCGCTCGTCACCATCACGCTCGGGCCCGACGCGGGCCTGGCCGCCTCGGGGAGCTGAACCATGCGGCGCGCTCTTCTTCTCATCGCCCTGGCGCCCCTGGCGGCGGCCGGCGCGGCGTCGGCCCAGACCTACGGGCCCTCCGACAGCGTCGGGCCGATCCAGATCACCGCCACGGTGCCCAACAACATCTGCACGATCGGCGACCTCAGCGACGGCGACAACCTGTTCGACGTCGGGGTGATGATCGACACCACAACGGGCCTCCTGCTGCCGGACCTGGCCGCGCCGCCCAAGGTGCTGACCGGCACGCAATGCGGCGCGCCCAGCCTGCTGACCATCGCCGCCACCCAGATGACGGCCCAGGCCTTCCTGACCACGCCGCCCTCGGGCTTCTCGCGCGCGGTCGACTACACGGCCACGGCCTCGGGCTGGACCCCGGTGGACGCCAGCTTCTCGACGGGCGCGGCCGCCAACGCCGGCGCGTCGCAGACCCGCGACAGCGGCGGCTCGGGCCAGATCACCATCAGCCTGTCGAACTTCGCCACGTCCGGCGGACCCAGCCTGCGGCCGGTCGCCGACGACACCTACCAGGGGGCGATCGTTGTCACCCTGGCGGCGGCGAGCTGAGGGGGAGGGCGCAATGACCAGAGCCAACCGTTTCAAGGCCGCCGTCCTCGCTGGGGCCTCGGCCGTCACCCTGGTGCTGCTGGGCCAGATGGCCCGCGCGCAGGAGACCGACAACACTCGCGACTTCGTCGTGCGGGGGCAGGTGCCCAAGGTCTGCACCATCGCCTCGCCGACCATCGGCGCGGGCCAGGTGGTCAACTTCCTCAGCCTGACCGGCGGCACCCTGCAGGTCGACCAGCTGACGGATCCCGTCACCCTGTCGACCCGCGCGGCCTCGGCCCAGGTGAACTTCGCGGCGGTGTGCAACTACGCCCACCAGATCGTGCTGGAGAGCCAGAACAACGGCCTGTGGCGCTCGGAGCTGGGCCTGACCCCGGCGCCGACCGGCTTCAGCGACGCGGTGCCCTACACCGCGACCCTGGCCTGGGGGCCGGTCAACAACCGCTTCGAAGCCGACGCCAGCGCCCGCCGCATCCGCGACAGCGCCCAGCTGGTCGACCAGCCCGTCGTCGGCGACGTGACCCTGCGGCTGGATATCCAGCCCGGCGCCACGAACCTGCAGACCAATGCTCCGCTGGTGTCCGGCGTCTACCGCGACACCCTGCGCCTGACGGTGGAACCCCAATGAAGACCGTCCTTCTCCTCGCCGCCGCCGCGACGCTGGGCGTCGCCGCCGCCGCCTCGGCCCAGACGCTCCCGACGGGCGACGAAGCCTCGAGCGAACTGCAGTTGATCGGCCAGGCGCCCAGCGCCTGCGTGCTGTCGCCGCCTTCGGCGGCCGCCGGCGCCAACACCAGCTTCTCCGCCCAGGGCGGCCAGGCCGGGGTGGTGCGGTTCACGCAATTCGTCGACCCCCAGACCGCCCAGCCTCGCGACGCTTCGATCAGTCTGGCCTTCCCGGTGGTCTGCAACTCGGCCCACCGCCTGGTGGTGCGCACCGATGGCACGGGCATGTCTCGCGTCGGCGGCGCGGGAAGCGCCCCGGGCTTTCGCGATCGCCTCGACTTCCAGCTGACGGCCGACTGGGCCGGAGCCAGCGCGTCGGGGACGAGCGCCACGACCACCCCGATCAACCTGGTCACCGCCAATGGCGCGGCCGGGCAGATGAACCTCGTCCTGGCCGTCACCGGCGGCGGGACGCCGATGGTCGCCGGCGACTACGCCGGAACCCTCGTCGTCGAGCTCGAGGCCCAGAACTGAAGCTGAACAGAACGAACTGAATCCATGAGGAGCGGACACCGAATGACTCGTTCGAAAACCTTCCGAGGGCGCTTGCTGGGGGCGGCATGCGCCGGTCTCCTGGCCCTCGCGGGGCTGGCGGCGCAGGGGGCGCCGGGCCTGGGCGGAAGCGCCCTGGCCATGACCGTCCAGCCCGTCGTCATCGATCTGAAACCGACCGGTCGGGGCATGTCCCAGATCGTCACGGTGCAGAACACCTTCGCCAACCCGCTGCCGGTCGAACTGCGCGCCGAGGAGCTGTCCTTCGACGAGAAGGGCGCCCATCCCAGCGACACCCCGACCAACGACCTGCTGATCTTCCCGCCCCAGGCGGTGATCCAGCCGGGCGAGACCCAGTCGTTCCGGATCCAGTGGGTGGGCGATCCGGCCCTGGCGCAGAGCAAGCACTATTACGTCACCGTCGCCCAGATGCCGGTGAAGCTGCCGGAGGGCCAGTCGGCCATCCAGATCCTCTACAACTTCCAGGTCCTGGCCAGCGTCGCGCCCTCGGGCGGCAAGCCGGCCCTGGCCCTGTCGAAGAGCGAGATCGGCGCGGACGCCGACGGCAAGCCCGTCCCGGTGGTCTACGTCGCCAACACGTCCAACACGCACGGATACCTGTCCCGCGGAAAGCTGAAGATCATCGAGAAGGACGCCTCGGGCAAGGCGGTCTTCCAACGGACCATTCCCGGTCCGGAGATCCAACAGACGATCGGCTTCGGCCTGATCGCCCCCGGCCAGACGCGGCGCATCGCCGTTCCCATCGAACTGCCCTTGACGGCGGCAGCAGGAGGCTCCCTTGAGGCCCAATTCTCGTCCGACGAAGGGCGCTAGGTCGCGCGCCTACCGCCGCTGGCTGATGGCGGGATGCCTGGCCGGCGCGGTCCCCTTCGCCGCCCCCTTGGCCGCCCTGGCCGAGCCCATCCCCTACGCCATGCTGGCCTCCACCCAGGAGCCGACCAGCGCGCCTTCGGCCGGCGCCGCCACCGCGGCGGACGCCCGCCGCCAGCTGAACCCCACGGGTCGCGACGTGACCCTGACGGTGCCGCTGAAGGACGGCGAGTTCTATGTCGGCGACATGCCGCTGGCGATCTCGGCCGACGGCCAGCTGTCGATGCCGTCCGACCGCCTGCTCAGCCTGGTCGCGCCGCTGCTCGACGCGCCCGCGGTGGGCGCCCTGCGCACGTCCCTGGCCGGTCGCAGCGTGGTCTCGCCCGAGGTGGTCGCTTCGGCCGGCATGACCATGACCTACGATCCCCGGGCGCTCGAACTGCGGATGAACATTCCGCCCGAGCTGAAGGTCGTGCGCAGCCTGCAGGTCACGCCGATGGACCGCATGGGCCTTGGCTCCTACGTCGCCCCGGCCGGCTTCAGCGGCTATCTCAACATCCGCGGCTCGGTCGACTACGTGGAGCAAGGCTTCGACGAAGGCCTGGGCGACCCGACCTTCCTGCTCGACAGCGCCGTGCGCCTGAACGGCGTGGTGTTCGAGAACGAGGCCGTCTGGCAGCCGGGCGGCAACGAGGACTTCCAGCGACTGGGCACGCGCTTCGTCTATGACGACGTCAAGAACGTGCTGCGCTGGACCGCCGGCGACCTGCAGGCCGTCGGTCGCGGCTTCCAGGCCGCGCCCGACATGGCGGGGATCTCGATCTTCCGCTCCTACAGCGTGCTGCAGCCGCAGACGATCGCCCGGCCGCGTGGTCGCGAGAGCTTCACCCTGGCCCGGTCGTCCGACGTCAGCGTGATCCTCAACAACCAGCTGACCCGGCGCATCCGCCTGGATCCCGGCCGCTACAACGTGCGGGACTTCCCGTTCGCCCAGGGCGCCAACGACGTGCGCCTGGTCATCGAGGACGACACTGGCCGTCGCGAGACGCTGCAGTTCAACGTCTTCTTCGACCGCTCGCAACTGGACCCCGGGCTGTCGGAGTTCGGCCTGTTCGCCGGCGTGAAGGCGCCGCTGCTGCTCGACGGTCCCGACTATACCGAGGAGTGGACGGTCAGCGGCTTCTATCGCCGCGGCATCACCGACCGGGTGACCCTGGGCGTCAACGGCCAGGCCGACGACACCACCGTCATGATGGGCGCCGAGGGCCTGTTCGGCACCAAGATCGGCACGCTGGGCGTCGACTTCGCGCTGTCGCACATCGACACCTACGGGTCGGGCTATGCGGCGATCGTCAGCTTCCAGCGGCTGTTCCAGTTCGCCGGCGGTCGCGCCGACGCCCTGAACCTGTCGTTCGAGACCCGTAGCCGCGAGTTTGGCCCCGTGGGGACCTTCTTCCCCGACAACCGCTACAACTACGAGATCGGGGTCGGCTATTCGCACGCCTTCAGCGACGCGATCTACGCCAGCTTCGACGGTCGCTACTCCAGCGGCCGGGACGAGTTCCCCGACGCCAGCGCCTATCGCCTGGGCATGGGCTACCGCCTGAACGCCAATCTCGCGCTCACGGCCAACCTCATGTACGACGACGTGCCCGGCCGCCGCGAAACCTCGGCCCTGATCTCGCTGTCCTGGCAGTTCTCGAACAATTCGAGCCTGCGGGCCGAGTACGACGGCCGCGAGGACCGCGCGCGGATCGCCTACCAGACGATCCATGGCCAGGGCGTGGGCTCCTACAACGCCTTCGCCGAGGTCTCGCGCTCGCCCGACGACTCCGCCTTCAACGGCAGCGTCAACTACATCGCCAACCGTGCGGAGCTGGGCCTGTCGCACTTCCAGGCCTTCGACGGCCCGGACAACGGGCGCACCTCGCTGCGGGTCGGCACCTCGATCGGCTTCGCAGACGGCGCGGTCTCGGTCGGGCGGCCTGTCTATGACAGCTTCGCCATCATCAAGGGCCACAAGAGCCTGAAGGGCGCCGACGTCGTCGTGAACCCGACCCCGTTCGGCTACACCTCGAACTCGGGCGAGCTGGGCACGGCGCTGGAAACCAACCTGGCGGCCTATGCCGAGCGGACCATCACCGTCGACGCGCCCAACGCGCCGGCCGGCTACGATCTCGGCTCCGGCTCGTTCAGGGTCTTCCCGCCGTATCGTTCGGGCTATCGCCTGGAGGTCGGCTCGGACTACTCGATCACCGCCATCGGCCGCATGGTCGACGCCGACGGCCAGCCGCTGGCGCTGGTCTCGGGCCGCGCGATCGAGATGACGCCCGGGTCCAAGAGCGAGCCGATCACCATCTTCACCAACCGCGTTGGCCGGTTCGGCGCCTCGGGCCTGCGGCCCGGTCGCTGGCGGCTCGAAATGGGGACGACGCCCCCGACGGTCTACTATCTCGACGTCCCGGCCAGCGCCGAGGGCTTCGTCAAGACCGACGACCTCAAGCCCAGCGCGTCGGGAGGCTGACATGAAACGCCGATCGCATTCCCTGCTCATCGGACTGGCCGCCGGCGTCGGCGGGGTCCTGCTGGTCTCGGGCGCGGCCCAGGCCCAGTGCGTGACCTTCGATCCCGTCGTGCTGTCGGGCACCTTCGATCCGTTCAATCCGAGCGGCACGACGGTGCAGACCCTCAGCATCACCGCCAGGCGTCCGCCGGCGGTGGGCGGCAAGAAGACGCAGGAGGTGAACTTCATCTACCTGCGCCGGCCGGACACGCCATCGAGCCTGACGATCATCCAGACCTCGACCGGCGGCCACATCCTGGAGAACCCGCCGGGGCACGTGCTCGATCCCAACAACGTCAATCCCAACGAGGTCGAACTGAACTTCGGCGGCGTCGGGCAACCGGACGTGCAGACGTTCATGGTGACGATCACCGTGCCCAGCGGCGCGGACCTGCCGGCCGGCACGACCGACCTGTTCCTGGACCAGAAGTACTACTGCAAGCGCACCGGCGGCGCGGCCGACGAGCAGGGGGTGATCGCCAACTCGCTCGATATCCGCATCAACGTGCTCAGCGCCCTGCAGGCCAGCTTCGTCGGCCCGGCTCTGGACTTCGGCGAGATCGGAACGCTGACGACCGCCTCGCTGCCGTCGACTCCGAACTCGGTCAAGCAGCGCACCGGCAACGTGCGGGTGGCCAGCTCGGGCCCGTACTCGGTGGCCCTGACCTCGGCCAACCAGTTCCGCATGACCTATGCGGGCGGCAACCTGGCCACGACCAACCAGCGGATCCCGTATCAGCTGGACTTCCTGGGGCAAAGCAAGACCACGGCCTCGCCGACCTTCAACACCGTCACCTGCGCTCGCGCGGGGCTGTCGGGCCAGTACCTGGCGGTGACGCCGACCCTGCTGGAAGGCGGGGCTGGCAAGGTCCCGTCGACCAACTACCAGGACATTCTGACGGTCACCGTGACGCCCCTGGCCGTGCCGACGGCCACCACCCCCGTCGCCTGCATGTAACCTCGGCCCAGCCTGAAAAAGCCCCGCCGGCGCGAGCCGACGGGGCTTTCTTTTTGCCGACCGCCCGGGGGGAAGGGCGGAGCAAAAACGGGGTCAGAGCGCGGTGATGTTCACCGACAGGTCGCCGACCTGGCCGGCGTCGGCGCCGGGATCCAGGCGCAGGCTGTGGCTCTGCGAGGCCGCGGTGCTCGAGCGGCTGATAAGGGTGACGCCGGTCGAGGACAGCTGGATCTTCTGGCCGTCGACATAGACGGCCGCGTCGCTCAGGCCCTGAGCGTGCGTCAGGCGCACTTCGTAGCCCGAGGCGCTGTTGCAGAACTCGGTCATCCGGCCAAGGTCGGTCGGCTCGGCGCTCGAGGCGGTGGTGGCGTCAAGGCTGACGCGGCAGATGACCGGCACGTGCCCTTCGAGACGAAGCTCGTAGCTGGCCGGCGCGGCGGAGGCGGTAGTGGCGGCCAGAGCGGTGAAGGCGGCGGCCAGGATCATCGGAAAGCGCATTGCAAACCCCAGGAGTGAGGATGATGGGAGGATCATCGTGAGGGAGGGTTAAGCAGAGCGCCCTAAAGCATGGTAAACGATTTGCATAGTAAGAATGACAGCATGTCGCACTTAAATATAGTCTATATCAAATGTCTAATTTGATTTGAATAGTGCATTCTTACTATGCGTGTTCGCGGCTCCCGTGAGGCGGGTCCGCGGAGCGAATTTCTGAGTTGTGTTGGCGGGGGGCTGAATCGCGGGTGCGCGATCGACCGGCGCCGGGTCAGGACGAGGGGGTGCTGATGTCCAGACCCGGCGCTCGGCGGGCGGGGCGCGCCGCCGAGGATCGTCGATGGCGTTGCGGACAGCCTCGGCGAGCCGGTCATTCGTCGCGGCGGTGACAAAACGGGGGGATTTGCCCTCGCGACCTGTAAATATTAACATATACAGATCGCGTCACAATAACTCAGCCTTACTAATCGTAAGAATAGTTGTCTTGAGACATCTCATTCAAGGATGTCGGCGGAAGAAATGACCGAGACCAGTTCGGCCTGGCGGTGAACGCCGACCTTGACCATGGCGGAGGCCATCTGCACGCGCAGGGTGTTGATGCTGACCTTGCGCTCGGCGGCGATCTCGGCCGGCTCGCGGCCCTGGGCCACGCGGGCGACGATCTCGGCCTCGGCCGGCGAGAAGTTGAACATCATCCGCGCGCGCTCGGCGATGTGCGGCGAGGCGCGGCCGACTTCCCGGACGGTGACCAGGGCGCAGCGGAAGCCGCTGTCGTCGGTGCTGAAGGGTTCGATCAGGACCACCAGCGGCTTCTGGCTGCGCGAGCGGTGGATCAGCATGGCGCCCGAGCGGCCCTGGCGCACGGCCGCGGCGATGCGGTTGTGCAGGGCCTCGGACTCGAAACCGTTCTCGGCGGTCAGCAGGCCGCCTTTCTCCGAGAGCCCGTCGCCGTGGGCGACATAGCTCCAGGCTAGGTCGTTGGCGGCGTAGACGCAGCCCTCGCTGTCGGCGACGATGACGCCGAAGTTCACCAGGTTGAGGATCGCGTTGGCGACGTGAGACTCGAACACGCCGCGTTCGACTTCCGAATCCACCACCTCGATCATCTTGATCAGTCCCATGTGCGACGCCCCGTATGGATCGCCGTCGGTGCAGGATGAAAGTTCTGGCCCGGTCTCGCGATGAAACTCTCGATTGCAATGCTGTCGCGATTGAAAACCATCTTGCTTTATTCTGCCCGCCGACGGCTGGTTTACTGATTGGATATTATTTCCAGCGGGCTCGCATACCCTCCATTGGGTAGTCGAAATGACTAAAAATCGAAGACAACGCTATCAAATTTGCACTAATGACGCAGTTTTCTCCTGATAGGAGATAATTGCGCAAATACAGGATGGCGCCTTTTCTTGTTTTCAAAGTTGTAAGTGGGTGAGGCGCTGGCTGACGGCCAGCATTCCGGTAGTCGTGCCGACATGCAGCGCGCCGGCCGCGATGGCCACGCCGTAGGGAATGCCGGCGCGGGTGCGGATCCAGCCGCCGAAGGCGCCGGCATAAGGACGGGCGGCCAGGGCGACCAGGGCCAGGGCCCCGCCGGCGATCGCCGTGGCCACCAGCAGCAGCAGCAGGTTCTCCATGCCGGCGAACAGCGCCGCGACGGCCAGCAGCTTGACGTCGCCCGCGCCGACCAGCCGCCGGGCGAACATCGGCACGCCGGCCAGCATGACGAGGCCGAAGGCGCTGAAGCTCGACAGCCAGTTGGGCGTCGACCAGGTCAGGAGCTGGGCGAACAGGAACAGCACGGCCAGGGCGGCCACGGTCCAGTTGGGGATCTTGCGGGTCCAGGCGTCCCAGCCGGCCGCGACGATGAACAGGGCGGCGTAGGCGACCGAGCCGGCGAGGCGAACGAAGTCGATTTCCATCGGGATGGTCTCCTGGCGGCCCTTAAGAGCCGCCGCCGGGCATGGGGACGACCTCGGCCGGCGGACCGCCCGCCAGGGTCGTTTGCGGCTCGGCCAGGGCCTGCAGCACGCCGGAGGGCGGCTCGCGGCCTTGCAGTCGGGCCGAATAGGCCATGTTGCTGAGCACGATCCGCGAGTGCGGGTCGGCCGCCAGCGCCCGGGCGTAATAGCGCTCGCTGAGGTCGAAGCGGCCCAGCTTGTCGTAGACCACGCCTTGCGCGTTCAGCACCCGCACGTCGGTCGGGGCGCGGGTCACGGCCAGCTGCAGCAGCTCCAGCGCCAGGGCGTAGTCGCGGGCCTTGATGGCCTCGGCGGCGCGGCCATAGAGCCGGTCGACGGCCGCGGCCGGGTCGGGCGGGGGCAGGGCGGCCAGGGCGCGGATCTCGGTCTGGGCCGGCTTGGGCCCCATCAGGGCGCTGGCCAGCTGCTTGAGCGTGGCGCAGCCCGACAGCGGGACGAGCAGGGCGCAGACGGCGGAAGCGACGAGGAGCTTGCGCATCTCTAGTGCCTCTTCATGGCGGGCATGAGGTTGTGGACGACGTCGAGGCCGGCCGGCAGCAGCAGGGCGGTGATGATCACCGGCAGGATGCAGGCCACCAGCGGGATGGTCAGCAGCACCGGGATCCGCATGGCCTTCTCCTCGCCCTTCAGGAACCGCTTTTCGCGCAGTTCTCCAGAGTAGGAGCGCAGGGTCTGGGTGATGCTGGCGCCCAGGCTGTCGGTCTGGATCATCAGGGCGGCGAAGGCGCGCAGGGCGTCGACATTGACCCGGTCGGCCATCCGCCGCAGGGCGTCGGCGCGGCTGCGGCCGGCCCGCAGTTCCTGCGAGACCTGGCTGAACTCGCGCGAGATCTCCGGGTGCGAGGGCTTGATCTCCTGGCTGACGCGAATGAAGGCTGCGTCGACGCCAAGGCCGGCCTCGACACAGACCACCATCAGGTCCAGCGCGTCGGGGAACTGGTGCTCCAGGCGCTCGCGGCGGCCGGTGGCCTTCAGGTCGACGAAGATCGCCGGGATCACCAGGCCCAGGCCGCACAGCAGCAGGGCCCCGGCGATCAGCGGCAGGCCGACGACCGGCTTGGCCGACAGCTTCTGGGCCAGCAGCAGGATCGCCGGCAGGCCCACGGCGCTGATCACCCGCACCAGGAAGTAGCCCGGCACGGCGGCGGGTCCCTCGAAGCCGGCTTCCGCCAGGGTGCGGGCCAGGCCCGTGCGCTTCTCGGGCGTCTCGGCGCCCGGGGCGCGGGCCTGCAGCCAGTTCATGAACGGGGTCTTGGGCTTGGAGTCCTTGAGCAGGCCCCCGGCGGGGCCGCCCGTGGCCAGGGCCGCGCCGCCCGCGGCCCGCTCGCGCATGCGGCGCTTGAGGGCGGCTCCGGCGTCGACCTGGCGGAACACCAGCAGGGCCATGGCCCCCACCGCCAGGAAGACGGCGACCTGCAGTCCGACGGAAAGGAAAAGGTCCATGGCGAGGCCTCAGTACTTGAAGGTGACGATCCGGCGGATCATCAGCTGGCCGATGAGGTAGAGGACCACGACGCCGCCCACGACGGGCCAGAACGCCGGATCCGAGAACTTGGCGGTGTAGAATTCGGGCCGGAACACGCTGACCATGCCCACGCAGAACAGCGGCAGCAGGCTGAGGATCAGCGCCGACATCCGCCCCTCGCTCGACAGGGCGCGGATCCGCTTGGCCAGCGAGGCGCGGCCGCGGATGACGCTGGCCAGGCCGGCCAGGATCTCGGCCAGGTTGCCGCCGGTCTCGCTCTGGATGGCGATGCTGACGGCGAAGAAGGCCACGTCCGGCGAGCCCGTGCGCCGGGCCAGGTTCGACAGGGCGTCGCGGAACTCGACGCCATAGGTCGTCTCGTCCAGCACCAGGCCAAACTCGGTGCCGATCGGGTCGGGCATCTCCTGGGTGACCAGGCCCACGGCCGAGATCACCGGATGGCCGGCGCGCAGGGCCCGGATCATCACGTCCAGCGCCAGCGGCAGCTGCTCCTCGAGCTTGGCCAGGCGCGCGGCGTGGCGCTGCACGATCCACATTGCCGCCACCGCGCTGCTGACCACGGCCGCGCCCACAGCGGTGACCAGCACCTGAGAGACCGGGGTCTCGACCGGCTGGCCGCGCAGGAACACCAGCGCCAGCAGCCACAGGCCGGCGGCGGCGGCGGCCACGACGCCCAGCACCTGCAGCGGGCCGACGGTCAGTCCCGCCTGGCGCAGGTAGAGCGTGGCGCGGCCGTGCAGGGCGCCGTAGGGCGTGCGGTCGATCCAGCTGCCGCGCGGATCGCGCACCAGCGACTCGTAAACCTTCTCCTGGCTCAGGCCGGCGGCCATCAGGGTCAGGCGGCGATTGACCCGCTGGGTCTGCTCGCGCTGCGTCAGCAGCAGGCCGAAGATGGTCTGGCCGGCCAGCACCGCGGCCACGAAGGCCAGCACCAGGGCCATGGGAAAGAGCAGTCCCTGCATGGCGTCACCCCGAGATCCGACCTGGCGAGAAGAGATTGGAGGGCAGGTCGACGCCGCGGGCGTGCAGCACCTCCATGAACCGGGGGCGAACCCCCGTGGCTTCGTAGTTGCCGGACACCTTGCCGTCGGTCGTGCGACCCGCGCGGCGGAAGCGGAAGATCTCCTGCATGCAGATGACGTCCTCCTCCATGCCGGTGATCTCCGAGACCGACACGATGCGGCGGTGGCCGTCCTCCATGCGCTCGGCCTGGACCACCACGTGGATGGCCGAGGCGATCTGGCCGCGCACGGAGCGGGCGGGGATGTCCAGGCCCGCCATGCCGACCATCTGCTCCACCCGCGAAAGGGCGTCGCGCGGGGTGTTGGCGTGCACCGTGGTCATCGAGCCGTCGTGGCCGGTGTTCATGGCCTGCAGCATGTCGAAGGCCTCGCCCGAGCGGACTTCGCCGACGATGATGCGGTCGGGCCGCATGCGCAGGGCGTTGCGGACCAGCTCGCGCTGCTGCACCTCGCCCTGGCCCTCGATGTTGGCGGGCCGGGTCTCCAGGCGGCCGACGTGGGGCTGCTGCAGTTGCAGTTCGGCGGAGTCCTCGATGGTGATGATCCGCTCGCGCTCGTCGATATAGGCCGACATGGCGTTGAGCAGCGTGGTCTTGCCCGAGCCGGTGCCGCCCGAGATCAGAACGTTGCGGCGGGCCTGGACGATCGCCTCCAGCACCAGCGCCATTTCCTGGGTGATGCTGCCCAGCTCGACCAGCCGGCTCATGGCCAGCGGCACGCGCGAGAACTTGCGGATCGAGACCAGCGGCCCATCCACCGCCAGCGGCGGGATGATGGCGTTGACGCGGCTGCCGTCGGCCAGGCGGGCGTCGACCATCGGCTGGCTTTCGTCGATGCGGCGGCCGACGGCGGCGACGATCTTGTTGATGATCCGCACCAGGTGGCGGGTGTCCTGGAACCGCACGTTGGTGCGGTGCAGGCGGCCCTGCCGCTCCACATAGACCGTCTCGTGGGTGTTGATCAGGATGTCGGTGACGGTGTCGTCCTTGAGCAGCGGCTCGAGCGGGCCAAGGCCCAGGAGCTCGTCCAGGATCTCGTCGACCAGCTGGTCGGTCTGGGCCGGGGTCAGCAGGCGCTTCTCGTCGGCCAGCAGGCCGCTGACGGCGCCGCGGATCTCCTGGCGCAGCGTCTCGCGCGGCGTGCGGTCCAGCAGGCTGAGGTTCAGAAGGTCGATCAGCCGCTGGTGCAGCCGCACCTTCAGGCCCAGGGCGTCGTCGATCGGCGCGGGCTGGGCGAAATCGGCCGCGGCGGCCTGGCTTTCGATCCGGCGGGTTTCTTCGCTCCAGAGCATGGCTTACCTCCCGACCTGGGCGAGGGCGACGGGCTGGGCCGGGACCAGGGTGTCGGCCAGGCGGCCGATCGCGGCCTCCAGCTTGCTGCCCCGGCGCACGGCGCTCAGCGCCAGGCCCTGGTTGATCGCCTGGTGCATCAGCTTGCGGTCCTCGGGGACCACAAGGTCGAAGGGGCGGCCGATGGCCTGCTCGGCGGCCTTCAGCGACAGGCCGCTGGCGCTGTCGGGCTCGACCTGGTTGCACACCAGGGTCACCGGCACGTCGTCCAGCCGCTGGGCGGTCAGCATGTGCAGCTGGCGACGGGTCAGGTGCACATGCGGCACCGACAGATGGGTCACCAGCACGATCCGCTGCGACTGGCGCAGCAGGCGGTTGGTCCAGGCGGTCCACACCGTCGGCAGATCCACGAGGGTGGTTTCGAAGTCGCGGCGCAGGGCGGCCATCAGGCCGTCGACTAGGTTGGGGCTGAGCGCCTCGACCGGCATCATCTCCTGCGGGGCGCCCAGCACGGCCACGCCGCTGCGATGGGTGGGCAGGGACGAGGCGAAGGGCATCTCCTCGACCGCGCCGCCGGCGGCCAGCACCTGGTCGACGGTCACCGCGTCGCCGACGTCGAGATAGAGCGCCGCGGCCCCCATCTGCACGTCCAGGTCGGCCAGGCAGACGCCGGCCGAACCTGTGCGTCCTGCCAGCATCACCGCCGTCTGCACCGCCAGCGAGGTGGCGCCGACGCCGCCGCCGGCCTTCAGTACGCTGATGATCTCGCCGCTGCGCTTGTGCGCCCGTCCGGTGTCGAGGCGGCAGAAGATCCGCTCCAGCGCGATGGCCAGGGTGGTGTCGCTGACCGGCGCGGGCAGCACGTCGGCCGCGCCCTGGTGCAGCAGGCGGCGGGTGGCCTCGATGTCGGCGCCGCGCATGGCCACCAGCACCTCGAAGTGGCCGGCGGCCGCGGCGATCCGCGAGCCCATCCGCTCCACCTCGGCCGGATCGCCGCCGTCGACGCCGACGATCAGCAGGTCGAAGGCGTGGGCGGCCCGTTCGGGCCAGGCGCAGTCCAGCAGCCGGAAGGTGACCGCCGGGAACATCGCCGACAGCATCGCCACCGGCGGATCCGCGCCTAGGCCCGCGCCGCAGAGGCCGACACGCCAGGCGGTCGGGCGGTGGCTGGCTGGGGGCGGCGGCGCGACCGTCTTGGGGCGGCCGAAATGGAGCAGGCTCATGACAGGCTCTCTCCGCTGAGTGTCGACGTCATGGTTGGCAGGTTGAAAGGGGCGACGCCGAAGATCTGCAGGGCGACGCTCGTGAAGGTGAGGTTGGCGACGCTGACGCTGACCAGCGGCTCCATGTCGGGGGCGTAGGGGTTGCCCACCTTGCCGATGCCGACATGGCGATAGGTGATGGTCACGTCGGCGGCCGTGATGTCGGGCTGGTAGGCCTGCATCTTGTTGAGCACGGCCGTGAAGGTGGTGTTGTCGAAGCCCGGCGAGCCGCCGCTGCCCTGCGTCTGGGTGCAGGTCGTGTTCGAGCCGGTGCAGCTGAAGGCCATGTCGGGCACGGTGCCGCCGCCGCCGTAGGTGGCGGTGCCGTCGTAGCCGGCCATGTAGGTCGAGATGATCGGGCTGACGACGGCTAGGCGCGCGCCCTCGCGGGTGGCGGTCTTGGCGGTGTTGATGGTCCAGCCCAGCCGGCCCATGTCGATCACCGCCAGCAGCATGACGATGAAGGCGAAGCACACCAGGCCGAACTCGGTCGCCGTGGCGGCGCTTTCGTCGCGGACCAGCCGCGATGCGGTGGTGCGGAGCCGGGTCATTCTGTCCACGCCTGTTGAGAGCTGACCGTGAACGAGGTCAGGGTGATCCCGGTCAGAGGGCCGAAGGATTCGATGTAGGGCGGCGTCGCGGCGACCTGGACGCGGGGCACGCCGGTCATGCCGTCGTAGCGGCCCGAATAGGTCCCGCCGGCGTTGCTGACGCAGGTGACGGTGACCGTCACGGTGGCGTTGCTGGTCCAGGTGGCGATCAGCGGCGAGCCCGAGCCGTCCTTGGTGCCGGTGCGGGTCAGGTTCTGGACGTTGGCGACGTCGCCGGCGTTGGTCAGGCCCGCGCAGGTCATCGGCAGGCGGGCCGCGTAGCGGGCGGCGTCGCGCACCGAAGAGACGGCGATGTGGTAGTTCCAGAACAGCCGTCCCGCGCCGACGAAGGCGAAGCACAGGAGCACCATGAACGGCAGCACCAGGGCGAACTCGACCGCCGCCGAGCCTTCGCGCCCGGCCAGCAGCCGTCGTGCGAGGGAAGGGCGCTCAGTCATAGAGCCGCACCGAGTAGAGCATCGTCTCCGCGCCGACCGCCGAGGTGTCGGTGGTCGAGCCGACCACCTCGCCATAGATCGAGTTGCTGACGGCCGGGCCGATCAGGAACAGGTCGACATAGGCGATGACGTTGACGGTGGAGCTGCCGTGGACGTTGTCGGCGTTGCAGTTGACGACGACGGCGGAGATCGTGCGGCGATCGGGCGTGGCCTGGCCGCCGTTCTTGTTGCACTGGGGCGCGGCGTAGTCGTGCGAGCCGCTGTTGGCGGTCTGGCCGTCGGAGAAGGCGCCGGCCGGGGTCGAGATCGTCCCGCTCAGCATGGCCAGCTCCCACTTGTAGACCTGGTAGCGCGTCGGGCTGGTGACGCCAGCCGCCGGGGCCGGGCCATAGGCGTTCCAGCCCGTGCCGGTGGAGCCCGCCGGCGTCTGCGGGGTGTAGGTGGTCGGGTTGATGCCCGAATGATTGGTGGCGAAGTACTGGGCGACGTTCCACACGCCGCTGCCCACCGTGCCGGTCTGATTGCAGTCGCGCGGCAGGCCCATGCCGCCGGCGACCGCCGCGCTGCTCGAGCAGCTGTTGCTGGGAACCGAGACCGTGGGAGTGCAGGCGCTGTTGCTGGCGTTGGTCTTGGCGCCGATCAGGGTGTTCATCGCCGGGCGGAACAGCGGGTCGCTCTTCAGGCCGCTGGCCGAGGACTTGTAGATGTCGAAGCGGACGTTGAAGTAGTCGTCGGCCGAGGCGATGTTGCCGGTCTGGGTCTGCACCACGCTGCCGAAGCACTCGGTCAGCGGCGGATAGCGGCCCATGGCGTTCTTGACGTCCGCCGCGCCCGAGCCCACCGACAGGAAGCCGAAGTTCCCCGGGCCCCAGGCGCCGTTGCCGCCGGGCGGCGGGGTCAGGACGAAGTTCTTGCCGATATAGGTGTCGCCGTCGAACACCAGGCTGGTCGCCTCGTTCGGGTTGCAGATCATCAGCGGCGGCACCTTGCAGATCGCCGTGCCGTAGCCGGCCACCGCGCGGGCGGTGGCGTTGAAGCCGGCGACGC
Organism: uncultured Caulobacter sp.; assembly: GCA_966252285.1. Lineage (GTDB taxonomy): Bacteria > Pseudomonadota > Alphaproteobacteria > Caulobacterales > Caulobacteraceae > Caulobacter. Next base: position 1,171 of record CBINOL010000017.1, on the reverse strand, counting down.
CGGTCAGAGCGCCGAAAACCAGGCCGCGCGAGCGTGGCGCCAGGTTGATGCGGATGAACTTGGCGGTGGCGTCGGTGGTGGCGGTGACGTCCGGGTCGCGGCTGGACAGGAAGGTGATGTCGCTGGCCGCGACGGCCACGTTGCTTTCGAAGGTGTCGCCCAGGGCCTGGCGGTTGCTGACCAGGCTGCCCATGGCCGCCGTCTGGGCCCGCCCCATGGCGCCGCTCGTGCCGTCCAGCTGGCTGGCGCCGGCCAGGGCCGCGGCGTCCACCGCGTTCTCCAGCTCGGCTCGCAGAGCCAGGGCCCGGCTGACGTCGAAGGCGAGGCCTCCGATGGCGACCAGTCCGATCAGGGCCACCCCGGTGAGGGTGGCCACCGTGCCGGAGCGATCCTGGACAAAGCGTTGAAGAAGGCGAGGGGCGCGCGACATGGTCAGTTGGCCGGAGACTTGGCCGCTCCCTTGTTGTCGATGCTGGAGGTGGCGGCCTGGACGGGCTGGATCACCTGGTTCTTGCCGTAGCGGGTCGCCGCCAGGGTGGCCCGGACCCCGTCGCCGCCGGGCTGCAGCACGCCTTCGTAGCGGGCTTCCGGATCGGCGATCTGGGCGGCGAGATTGCTGCGCAGGGCGACGCCGAAGTCGGGTGACAGGTCCTTGCGGGCGTCGGTGCAGCCGGCGAGGGCGATGGTGGCCGCGGCGGCCAGCAGGATCCTATTGAAGGACATGGCCTTGAGGCGCATCGGCCCCTCCCTTGACGGTTGACGGCTGCGAGCTGGACTGGGTCTTGCCCAGCAGGAACAGCTCGGTGTCGGACGGCGGCACGAAGTTGTCGGCCGGGGTCGCCTGGCGGGCCCGGGTCGGACGCACCAGGTGCGGGGTGACCAGGATCACCAGTTCGGTCTGGTTGCGCTGGTAGCTGGTGGAGCGGAACAGCGAGCCCAGGATCGGCAGGTCGCCCAGCATCGGGAACTGCCGGATCTGGTCCTGGTAATCGTCGCGGATCAGGCCCGCGATGGTGAAGGACTCGCCGTCGCGCAGCTCGACCGTGGTCTTGGCCCGCCGCACCTTGATGCCGGGGATCCGCAGGCCGTTGCTGACGAACGAGGCGTTGGGGTCGATGCTAGAGACCTCGGGATTGACCACCAGGTTCACCATGCCGTCCTGCAGGCCGTC
>CBINOL010000016.1:0-59127 GCA_966252285.1 uncultured Caulobacter sp. | reverse complement strand
CGAGGATAAACTCCGCCGACGGATGAGGGGTCGAAAGGCCTATCCGCAAGCTTCTGAGAGACCTCTCACCCGACCCTGCTCCGCAGGGCCACCCTCTCCCGCAAGGGGAGAGGGATCAGAGAAGCACCGCCCGCTCCACCCCGATCCCCTCCAGGAAATCCTCGTCGTGGCTGACGACCAGCAGCGCGCCGTCGTAACCGGCCAGCGCCGCCTCGACGGCCGCCACCGAGTCGAGGTCCAGGTGGTTGGTCGGCTCATCCAGGATCAGCAGTTGCGGCGGCGTCGGGCCGGCCAGCACGCAGGCGAGAGCCGCCCGCAGGCGCTCGCCGCCGCTCAAGGCGCCGGCCATCCGGTCGGCGGCGCTGTTGCGGAACAGGAAGCGGGCCAGGGCGGCCTGGGCCAGGTTGCGATCGGCGCTCGGGTGCAGGCGCAGGAAGGCCTGCAATAGCGTCTCGTCGTCGCGAAGGATCGCCAGCGACTGGTCGAGCATCACCGCCGGAACGCCGCGCGTGACCGTTCCGGCCGTCGGCGCCAGAACGCCGGCCGCGAGGTTCAGCTGGGTCGACTTGCCCGCGCCGTTGGGACCGCGCTCCGCCACCCGCGCGGGACCGGCGAGGCGCAGGGAAACGTCCGACAGCACCGGCGGCCGGCCGGGCCAGGCGAAGGCGACGTCCTCCACGGCCAGCACCAGCCGGCCCGCCGGCAGTCCGGTCGGCGGTAGGTCGAAGCCCAGGGTCCGGGCGCGCTCGACGCGGGCCTGCGCCGTCTCGACCGCCTCGCGGGCGCTGGTCTGCAGGCGATCGGCCAGGCGGCGCTCCTTGCCGCCGGTGTTCTCGGCGCGCTCGGCCCGGGCGCCGAGCAGGATCTTGGGCTCGCTGCCCTTGGCGGCGAAGCGCTTGCCGGCGGCGTCGCGGCGAGCCTTGCGCTCGAGCGCGGCCTGAGCCTCGCGGGCGGCGCGGCGCTCGTCCCTTTCGGCGCTGTCCAGGGCCCGACCGGCGGCCTCGACTTCGGCGGCCTTGCGCTCGGCATAGAGGTCGTAGCCCCCGCCATAGCTGGCCGCGCCCAGGCTGGTGATCTCGACGATGCGGTCCATGCCGCGCAACAAGGTCCGATCATGGCTGGCGACGATCGCCCCGCCCTTCCAGCGGGCCAGCACCTGCCCCACCAGGTCGCGGGCCTGGGCGTCCAGGTGGTTGGTCGGCTCGTCCAGCAGGATCAGGTCGGGCGCGGCCAGCAGCAGGGCGGCCAGGCCAGCGCGGGTTTGCTGGCCGCCGCTGAGCGCCGCGGCCGGACGGTCAGGATCGAGGCCCGACAGCCCGACCTCCGCCAGCGCCTCGTCCAGCCGCGACGGCAGGGTCCAGTCGGCCTCGGCGAAGTCGGTGTCGTCGCCCTGCCCCGCCTCGATGCGCGACAGCCGCCGCCAGGCTTCGCCGACGCCCAGGCGGTCGGCCAGGATCGCGCCCTCCGGCAGGTCGGGCGTCTGGTCGAGCACGCCGATCGCGCCGGCCCGCGCCACCGTCCCGGCCAGGGGCGCACGCAGCCCCGCGACCAGCGCCAGCAGGGTCGACTTGCCCGCGCCGTTGCGACCGACCAGGCCGACGCGCTCGGCGCCGACCGACAGGTTCAGGTTTTCGAAGAGAACGCGGCCGTCAGGCGCGGCGGCGGAAACGGAGTCCAGCGTGATGAAGGCCAAATGGGCGACAGGCATGGGAAACCACGAGCAGGGAAACGGGAAGGACGAAGCGGTCTTCCGTCTGGCTGATCATGGCGGCCTCCATCAGGGGTGGAGCCGTGGATGTAGAGGCTGAGGCGTCGCTGGGCAAGCGTCAGCACAGGCCGTCGCGCAGGCGCGGCTGGCTGGCCCGGCCATCGCGATAGGCCCGGCAGCGCGCCTGCTTGCGGGCCTCCTCGGCATAGGGCGGAGGCGGCGGCGGAAGACTGCGCGGCACGAACTTCGGCGGCTTGCGAGGGCCAGGCTCGGCGTTCTCCTTCGGGATCTTGTCGGCGAAGCTTCCCCAGCACCTGTCCTTCTCCTCGTCGGTCAGGTGCTCGCTGGAGAGGCCCTTGCAGGCGCGGTGATAACGGCCCCAGCGGAAGTTCGGATTGCCCTCGGTCAGCTTCCAGCGGTCGACGGCCTTGGGGTCGACCTTCCACGCCGGGTCGATCGCCGGGGCGGCGGGACCGGCGGCGGGAGCGGCCTCGCCGTCGCCGGGCGCGCCGGCCGCGGCAGGCGCGGACGGAGCCTGCGACGAAGGCTCGCGCGACCGGGCGGACGACGACGCCTTGGCCGGCGCGCGCTTCGGCGTCGGGCGCGGCTCGTCCTCCAGCCTGTCGATCTCGAACAGCATGGGCGGAATTTCAGCGGGCGGCGCCGCGCGCTCGACCAGCATCAGCAGGCCGATCAGCAGCAAGTTCGCCGCCACGCCCACCGGGACAGCGACCGCCCATCGTCCAGCGCCTGTCCGCACCCGCCCCATCGCCCGCCACCGAAGATTGCCCGACTGCGAATGCTCACGCTTCGATGGCGTCCGAAATTCGACCGCGCGGCGCCCGCTTTGCGCCCTTCGCGGCCCCGTCTGCTGACATCTGGTGTCAGCAGGATTGGCAGCAGGATGGCTGCGGCATTTGTTCGCATCTTGTTCTTGTGTTAATGCCGCGCCAGAACCCTACATATAGCCGCTGCGCCGCGCTCCCCACGCGGCTCCCAATCCGACCTTCGAGCGTTCCGGACACCATGGCCGAGCAACTGAACTTCATCCGCGTCCGCGGCGCCCGCGAGCACAATCTCAAGGACGTCAGCGTCGACATTCCGCGTGGCGAGCTGGTCGTGCTGACCGGCCTGTCGGGCTCCGGCAAGAGCTCGCTGGCCTTCGACACCATCTATGCCGAGGGCCAGCGCCGCTATGTCGAGAGCCTGTCGGCCTACGCCCGCCAGTTCCTGGAACTGATGAGCAAGCCGGACGTGGACCTGATCGAGGGCCTGTCGCCGGCCATCTCGATCGAGCAGAAGACCACGTCGCGCAACCCGCGCTCGACCGTCGGCACGGTGACCGAGATCCACGACTACATGCGCCTTCTGTGGGCGCGGGTCGGGGTTCCCTACTCGCCGGCCACCGGCCTGCCGATCGAGAGCCAGACCATCAGCCAGATGGTCGACAAGATCACCGTCCTGCCCGAAGGCACGCGCCTCTATCTGCTGGCCCCCGTCGTTCGCGACCGCAAGGGCGAGTACAAGAAAGAGATCGCCGAATGGCAGAAGGCCGGCTTCCAGCGGCTGAAGATCGACGGTGAATACTATCCGATCGAGGACGCCCCGGTCCTCGACAAGAAGTTCAAGCACGACATCGACGTGGTCGTGGACCGCGTTGTGACCAAGGCGGGCATGGAGCAGCGCCTCGCTGACTCGCTGGAGCAGGCTCTGCGTCTGGCCGATGGCCTGGCCGTGGCCGAATGGGCCACCATCGAGGAAGGCGAGAAGGAGCCCAAGCGGCTGCTGTTCTCCGAACGCTTCGCCTGCCCGGTCAGCGGCTTCACCATCGCCGAGATCGAGCCGCGCCTGTTCTCGTTCAACAACCCGGCGGGCGCCTGCCCCACCTGCGACGGCCTGGGCGCGAAGCTGGCCTTCGACGCCGACCTGATCATCCCGGACAAGGACAAGACCCTGCACAAGGGCGCCGTCGCCCCGTGGGCCAAGGGCCCCTCGCCGCTCTACACCCAGACCCTGCAGGCCCTGGCGCGCCACTACGGCTTCTCGATGGACGAGCCCTGGTACAAGCTGCCGGAAAAGGCCCGCACCGTGGTGCTGAACGGCTCCAAGGGCGAGAAGATCAAGTTCACCTACGACGACAACGCCCGCAAGTACGAGGTCGACAAGCCCTTCGAGGGCGTGCTGCCGAACCTGGAACGCCGCTGGCGCGAGACCGACAGCTCGTGGGTGCGTGAAGAGCTGGGCCGTTACCAGTCCGACACCCCGTGCGAGGCCTGCGGCGGCAAGCGCCTGAAGCCCGAAGCCCTGGCCGTGAAGGTGCACGGCCTCGACATCGCCGCCGTCTCGAACCTGGCCATCCGCCCGGCCCGCGACTGGTTCAGCGCCCTGGAAGGCCACCTCTCCGACAAGCAGCTGGAGATCGCTCGCCGGATCCTCAAGGAGATCAACGACCGCCTGCGATTCCTGGTCGACGTCGGCCTCGACTACCTCAACCTGTCGCGCGGCTCGGGCACCCTGTCGGGCGGCGAGAGCCAGCGCATCCGCTTGGCCAGCCAGATCGGCAGCGGCCTGACGGGCGTGCTGTACGTGCTCGACGAGCCGTCGATCGGCCTGCACCAGCGCGACAACACCCGCCTGCTGCAATCGCTGCAGGGCCTGCGCGACCTGGGCAACTCGGTGCTGGTCGTCGAGCACGACGAAGAGGCCATCCTCACCGCCGACTACGTGATCGACATGGGCCCGGCCGCCGGCGTCCACGGCGGCGAGATCGTCGCCCAGGGCAAGCCGGACGAGATCATGGCCAATCCGGCCAGCGTCACCGGCCAGTACCTGACCGGCGAGCGCGAGATCGCGGTGCCGGAAGAGCGCCGCCCGATCAACAAGAAGAAGACGCTCAAGGTCATCGGCGCCAAGGGAAACAACCTGAAGGACGTCACCGGCGAGATTCCCGTCGGCACCTTCACCTGCATCACCGGCGTGTCGGGCGGCGGCAAGTCGACCTTCACGATCGAGACCCTCTACAAGGCCGCCGCGCGCCGCCTGAACAACGCCTCGGACGCGCCTGCCGCGCACGAACGCATCGAGGGCCTGGAGAACTTCGACAAGGTCATCGACATCGACCAATCGCCCATCGGCCGCACCCCGCGCTCGAACCCGGCGACCTATACCGGCGCCTTCGGCCCGATCCGCGACTGGTTCGCCCAGCTGCCGGAGAGCAAGGCGCGCGGCTACGGCCCGGGGCGGTTCAGCTTCAACGTCAAGGGCGGCCGCTGCGAGGCCTGCCAGGGCGACGGCGTCATCAAGATCGAGATGCACTTCCTGCCGGACGTCTACGTCACCTGCGATATCTGCAAGGGCAAGCGCTACAACCGCGAGACCCTGGACGTGCTGTTCAAGGGCAAGACCATCGCCGACGTGCTGGACATGACCGTCGAGGAGGCCGCGGACTTCTTCAAGGCCGTGCCGCCGATCCGCGACAAGATGGAGACCCTCAAGCGCGTGGGCCTCAGCTACATCAAGGTGGGCCAGCAGGCGACGACCCTGTCGGGCGGCGAGGCCCAGCGGGTGAAGCTGTCCAAGGAGCTGTCGCGCCGGGCCACCGGCCGCACGCTCTACATCCTCGACGAGCCGACCACCGGCCTGCACTTCGAGGACACCAAGAAGCTGCTCGAGGTGCTGCACGAGCTGGTCGACCAGGGCAACACCGTGGTCGTCATCGAGCATAACCTCGACGTGGTGAAGACCGCCGACTGGCTGCTGGACTTCGGTCCCGAGGGCGGCGACGGCGGCGGCCAGATCGTCGCCGTGGGCTCGCCCCAGGACGTGGCCAAGGTCGAGGCCAGCTGGACCGGCAAGTACCTCAAGGAACTGCTGGCCAAGCACGAGGAGCGCCGGCTGGCCCGGATCGCGGAGCTGAAGAAGTCCAAGCGCGCCTGACGCAGCGGCGGCTCGCAAACAAGAAAGGCCGGCGGATCGCTCCGCCGGCCTTTCTCGTTGCGCGGTCTAAGGAAGGCTCAGGCGAAGGTGTCGCTGGCGCTTTCCACGTCGACGGCGATCTCGCGGTAGATGAAGGCCGAGGGCGTGTAGATCGTCACGCTGGTCAGCACCGCGATCAGGCCGCCGACGGCCAGGCTGAGGATGCCCGTGGGCGTCATCAGGCTCTCCAGCGAGGTGGTCTGCGACTGCATCAGCGTGCCCAGGGTCTCCATGTTGAAACCGCTCAGGGCGCCGCCCAGCAGGGTCACGATCAGGAACAGCAGCAGATAGACGACGACGGCCAGGATGGTCGCCACGACATAGGCGCCGAACATCGGCCAGAAGCGGCCCTTGGTCAGGGCCATCGAGCCGAAGATGTCGATCTTGCCCTTGGAGAAGGTCAGCACATTGGCCAGCGACAGGCGGACGGCGAAATAGATCAGCGCGCCCAGGCCGGCCGGCACGAGCAGGATGGCGGCCAGGCCGCCGACGGGCTTGGACACCGCCGCCAGCACGCCGATGACCACCGCAACGCCCAGGACGACGCCGATGTAGCCGGCGAAGAACAGCAGGACCATCAGGATGGACACGCCGGCCTGGCGCAGCTCGTCGGTGCCGAAGCGCAGATAGGCCTTGTCGCTGTCGGCCGGACGCAGCGTCACGCGGTAGATCGCCGCCATCAGCACCGAGTAGAAGGCGATGCTGTAGACCATCGAGCACAGCATGGCCGGGAGCAGCCCGCCCATCATCCGCAGGGTCTCGGCCGGGTCGGGCTGGGCGTTGGTCTGGCTGAGATTGGCGAAGGCTTGCAGCTGCGCGCCGAACAGGCCGACGGTGATCACCGCCACCACGGCTGAAACGATGGTCGAGATCAGCACCCAGGCCCCCACGGCCTTGGGATGCTCGCGCACGATGCCGAAGCCGGAAATGGCCGCGTCCGTCGCCGAGAAGGTCTTCATCTTAGCCCCTTGCAAACCCTAGTAGCCCAAGGGGTAACAAGCTTCGGGTCGGAACGACAGACCCGGGTTCAAATATCGGGATGCAGCTGCCGGTAGGCGCGAGCCGGGCCGGCCGTCAGGATCACCGTCTGGACGGTGACGATCAGCGGCGCGATCAGCAGGTTGACCAGCAGGCCCAGGATCACGAACAGCTTGGTCCCGCCGCCGATCAGGGCGATCACGCCCGTCAGCAGGCCGCCGACCAGCGTCATCGCCATGGTCGCGCCCAGCGCCATCAGCAGGTTCAGCACGAACATGCCCAGCAGGCCCCAGAAGTGGCCATGGGTCAGCACCCACGACTCGCGGACGTTGATGCGACCCTCGGCGAAGGTCTGGGGCGACAGCAGCGACAGCCGCACGCCCACCCACATCGACAGGCCGATCACCGCCAGGCCGCCGAGGAAGGCGATCCAGGCCGACAGGCCGCGCGCGCCGGCGCCGGCCACCGTGGCGGTCAGCAGGGTCAGGGCGCCGCTGGGAATGGCGGTGACGAACAGCGCCGTGGCCCAGGCGATCAGAGCCACCACGAACAGCCGGACCTCGTCGGCGCCCAGGCGCAGATAGGCGCCCTGGCTCTGCTCGGGATGCATGACCGAGCGCAGGATAGCGCCGGCCAGCACCGCGCTCATGGCGGCGGCCAGCAGGATGATCAGCGCCATCGCCCCGCCCAGGTGCGAGATCAGCTGCAGCACCTCGCGCGGGTCGGCCGTGAACCGGGTCTGGGCCAGGTCGCGCCGCACCTCGTCGCCGAACACGGCGACCAGCAGAACCGACAGCAGGATCAGCGAGCCGAGATACAGCCCGCCCCAGATCAGCAGGGAGACGGGGTGGCGGCGCATGGTGCGCGGCCCTTCGAGGGCGGCGGCGACGGGCGACAAGGCGATCATGATCAGGCTTCTGACGGCTCGGCGACGGCCAAGCTCGGAGCGTGTCTGTAGACGTGGACGCAGGCCGCCGTCCAGGCGGGAGCGACACAGAAATAGTAGAGACCGACCGCGGCCGCCTGCACCAAGAAGGCGCCGGCGCCGTCGAAGGCCGCCTTGCCGCTGACGGCGATCAGCACGCTGGGCAGGTAGAAGACCAGGCCCAGGGCAACCAGCAGGCCGGCCCGGCCCTTGGTCAGGTCGAAGGCGCTGAGCACCCGCAGGCGGCCGGCGGCGATAGAGGCGGCCGGCGCCAGGGCCAGGCGCGCGGCCAGCCAGGCCAGGACCGCCAGGCTGGCCAGCGGCGCGAGGCTGGCGGCGAAGGCGGCCAGCGGTCCCGACAGCGCCGCCCGCCAGGCCTCGGACGAGGTGGCGTCGAAGCCGGGAGCCGCCGCGCGGGCGACGCCCAGGGCCACGGCCCCGACCACGACCAGCAGCACGGCGATGACCACCAGGAACACCACGCCCAGCAGCAGCTGGACGGCGGCGATCAGCGCCTCCTCCCGGCCGCAGCGCAGGCCGGCCAGGCCCGTCGGGCCGTCGAAGGCGGCGCGATAGAGCGCCCCATAGGCCAGGGCGGCGGCGACGAAGTCGGCCAGCAGGACGAAGGCGCCGCCCAGATAACGGCCGAGCAGGCCGACGAGGCAGGCGGCGGCCAGCGCCGCCCAGGTGCGCGGCGCAAGGTGGGTCACGCCGGCGATGCCGGCTCGCGCCGTCGCGCCGATCGCGATCGATGCCTCGCCCATGTGGTTCCAGGTCCTTCAGAACAGCCGACGCCACCCTAGCGCGCGCGGCGTCATGAAACGACGAGTCGCCGGCCGGTTCGCGCGGATTTTGCCGGGCCGTGGCGGGAAGGCCGCTGTCAGGCGGCCGCCTCCGCCTCGTCGGCGGGCTTCAGCGACCGGTAGACGCTGGCCAGCGGCGTCACGCAGACCACCTGGACCACCGTCTGCACGATCGCCGCCAGGGGCAGCGCCACCGCCAGGATTGGCCATATCAGGCCCAGCATCTCCGCCACCGAGCGCGCCGCCGGCAGGGTCTTGGACAGGCCCGGCGCCACCAGCGCCACGGCGACGACGGCGACCACGCCCACGACGATCTGCACGAGCAGCAGCGTCAGCCCGATCAGCAGCAGCATGCCCAGCAGGCGCAGGCTCTGGCCCTTGGTCAGGGTCCACGACTCGAACAGCATGAAGCGCTGCTCGGCGAAGGTCATCGGCAAGGCCATCGACAGCCGCAGCAGGGCCCACAGCAGCGCGAGCTCGCCGACGATCACCCCGATCACGCCGACCACCACCCCCACGACGGCGCCGGCCTCGGTGTCGCCGCCGATCGCCATGACCACAAAGCCGATCAGCCCCAGCAGCACGCCCGGGATCATGGCCGCGAAGACGGCGATGTTGCCGCCGAAGGTGAGAACAAGGCAGACCAGCATCATCCAGCCCTCGGTCGCGCCGACGCGTAGGAAGAAGCCCTTCTCCTCCTCGGGACGCAGCACGGCGCGGAAGGCCGCGGCCATGACGACGGCGGGCGCCACGACCTGCACGGCCATCATGCCGATGTTCATCAGGCTGAGCTGTCCCTGCATCGCCATGATCCGCGCCGTCAGCTCAGGATCCTGGGCGCCGGGCGTCTGCGGCATGGCCCGGATCATCTCGACGAACGGATCGATGACCGGCAGGAAGAGCAGCAGCGCCGGCAGGAACAGGCCCAGCAGGATCACCGCGCTCCACACGGCCACCGACAGCGGCCGCCGGCCGATCAGCGCCCAGCCCGACACGGCGGCCGACGCCGCCGAAAACTTCTTCGCCACCCTGAAGACCCCCGAAACCGGATACCCGCCCAAGATGAGCTTACACGGCGGTTCCGTCTTGGCGAGGGCGGAGGTATGAGGACGCCATGACCACCTCCCCCATTCACGTGATCGGCGGCGGCCTCGCCGGTTCCGAAGCCGCCTGGCAGATCGCCCAGGCCGGCGTTCCCGTCATCCTGCACGAGATGCGCAAGGACGACTCCAGCGGCAAAGTCACCACCGACGCCCACCAGACCGACGGCCTGGCCGAGATGGTGTGCTCCAACTCGTTCCGCTCGGACGACTGGCAGTTCAACGCCGTCGGTCTGCTGCACGCCGAGATGCGCCGCTGCGACTCGATCATCATGTCGGCGGCCGACCAGCACCAGGTGCCGGCCGGCGGCGCCCTGGCGGTCGACCGCGACGGCTTTTCGGAAGAAGTCACCCGCCGCCTGCAAGCCCACCCGCTGGTCACCATCGTCCGCGAGGAGATCGCCGGCCTGCCGCCCGAGGAGTGGGACAACGTCATCGTCGCCACCGGCCCGCTGACCTCGCCGGCCCTGGCCCAGGCGGTGCTCGACCTGTCGGGCGAAGGCCAGCTGTCGTTCTTCGACGCCATCGCGCCCATCATCCACCTTGAATCCATCGACATGGACAAGGCCTGGCGCCAGTCGCGCTACGACAAGGAAGGCCCCGGCGGCGATGCGGCCGCCTACATCAACTGCCCCATGAACAAGGAGCAGTACGAGGCCTTCATCGATGCCCTGCTCGAAGGCCCCAAGGCCGAGTTCAAGGAGTGGGAGAACGTCCCCTATTTCGACGGCTGCCTGCCCATCGAGGTCATGGCCGAGCGCGGCCGCGAGACCCTGCGCCATGGTCCGATGAAGCCCGTCGGCCTGACCAACCCCCGCGACCCGACCGTGAAGTCCTACGCCATCGTCCAGCTGCGCCAGGACAACGCTCTGGGCACCCTGTGGAACATGGTCGGCTTCCAGACCAAGCTGAAGCACGGCGTCCAGGCCGAGACCTTCCGCATGATCCCGGGCCTGGAGAACGCCCAGTTCGCGCGGCTGGGCGGCCTGCACCGCAACACCTTCATCAACTCGCCCAAGCTGCTCGACAGGGGCCTGCGCCTGAAGGCCTCGCCGCGCATGCGCTTCGCCGGCCAGGTGACCGGCGTCGAGGGCTATGTGGAAAGCGCCGCCATCGGCCTTTTGGCCGGCCGCTTCGCCGCCGCCGAGCGCAAGGGCGGCTCGCTGGAAGCCCCGCCCCCGACCACCGCTCTCGGCGCCCTCGTGGAGCACATCACCGGCGGGCACATGGATGGCGGCTCCTTCCAGCCGATGAACATCAACTACGGCCTGCTGCCCCCGCTCGAAGCCCCCAAGGTCGACGAGGACGGCAAGAAGATCCCGCTGAAGGAACGCGGCCGCGCCAAGAAGCGGCTGATGAGCATCCGGGCGCTGAAGGATCTGGACGCCTGGCTGGCGGACTGACCTTCTGATTTGAAGAAATAGGCCTCCGCCCGATCCAAGGCGGAAAAGCGCGGCCGTGGAACCTTGGCGTTCCCGGCCGCGCCCTCGTCGCGGCGTCTCGATCGAGATCGCCCATGCTCCGCACGCTCAGCCTCGCCTTCGCCACGACGGCCCTCCTCGCCGCCCCCGCTCTCGCCCAGGGCGTGGTCTCGCCGACCAAGGACGCGATCATGGCGTCCTTCGACATCGTCCGCACGGAGGTGAAAAGCGTCGGCCCCGACGTCGTCTTCCGCGTGCAGGTGCGCGGCAAGGCCGGCGAGATGAAGCCCAAGGCCACGGGTCAGTTCGCCGGCAGCGCGGTGTGGAGCTATGTCTGGCCCACCTCGCTCGACAGCGGCAGCGTCGGCTTCGAGGGCGCCCAGGGCATCCTGGCCCTGGCGGTGACCTTCCACCCCGACTTCGACGACGCGGCCTATGGCGGGGTCAACCGTCACGTCTGGCATCCGCACTGGGTGGTGCTGGTTCCCGACGACGCCTGCGGCAAGGGCGCGCTGAAGGTCCGCGACATCCCCGAGGGGACCAAGCCCAAGGTGCCGGCCACCTGGCCCGGCGTGCCGCTGCTGATCGACAGTCCGACCTATCCCACCACTCTGGCGACCGACACCGTCGAGGTCAGCGTGCCGGCCGGCGTCATCGGCGCGGTCGAGGGCGTGAAGTTCGACGGCGTCACCTCGGCGCTCAAGGTCAACGCCAACCTGCACGCGCCGCTGCTGTGCATCTCCGACATCTTCGACGTGGCCTCGGGCGACCTCAGCCTGCCTGGCAAGATCACCCGCTGACCGGCGGATGTGCTTCTACGATCCCGAACCGGGCGGCCTTTCGCCGCCCGGTGCCTTCGTGGGCGCCAAGCCGGCGGGCCTGGCGCCGTGGCAGGCCAGCCGCGCGGCCGCCTATGTCGAGCGCCAGCTGGAAACGACGATCCGCGTCGTCGACCTGGCCCGCGCCGCGCGGCTCAGCCCGTCCTATTTCTCGCGCGCCTTCAAGACGACCTTCGGCCTGTCGCCGCAGAAGTACGTGGTCGAGCGCCGCCTGACCCGCGCCAAGCGGATCATGCTGACCACCGACGAGCCGCTGTGCGGCATCGCCGTCACCTGCGGCTTCAGCGACCAGGCCCACCTGTCGCGCCTGTTCCGGCGGCGGGAAGGCGCGCCGCCCAACGCCTGGCGTCGCGAGCGGCGCCAGGCGTCCCTCTGAACCTCTAGCTGGTCGAGCGCACGAAGCTGGCGATGTGCTCGGCCGAGGCGCGCGGATACTGGTGCTGCGGACCATGCCCGGCCGACGGGTAGGTGATCAGGTGCAGCGTCGGCAGCACCTGGTTCAGGGCGTACCAGTTCTCGACCGGGAAGATGATGTCGTGGTCGCCGCCCAGGTGCAGGATCGGCTTGTCGGTGGTCTTCAGCACCTCAAGCACCGCGTCGGCGGGGAAGATCGGGTTCTTGGGCCCCGCGCCGATATTGGCCCTGGCGAAAGCGATCGGCACCGGCGGTGAACGTCCCTCGGCGCGCTCGGCGATCCGGGCCGAGGACTCGGCGGCGGCCTTGCGGCTGGCCTGCGACTTCGGCTCGAAGAACAGGATCTCTTCTTCCTTCAGCGCATAGTCCTCGATGACGGCGGTGTCGAAGAACAGCTGCTCGGCCGGCTTGACCAGCGGTCCCGGCGGCGTGGTGCCGATCAGCAGCAGGTGGCTGATCCGCGCGCCGGCCACGGCGAAGGCCACCTGGACCGCCATGCCGCCCAGCGACCAGCCGCCGAGCACGACGTCGTTGAGATCCAGGGCGCTCATCAGGTCGATCGGATCGCGGGCCATCTCGGCCGGATTGTAGGTCGCCTCGCCGGTCGACAGGCCAAGGCCCGAATAGTCGAAGGTGATGACCCGGAAGCCCTCGTCGGCCAGGCCGTCGAGGAAGGCGGGATCCCAGACGTCCATATTGCCCCGGAAGCGGGTGCACAGCACCAGCGGCCGGCCCTCGCCGATCGACCGATAGGCCAGGGTGCGGCCGCCGACCTCGACGAACTGGTTGGGGGCCGAGACGGCGGAATGGATGGAAGCGACGGCGTTCATGGATGACCTCGAAGACAGGGGGAGGAACGGGTCGGAAGCCTAGGCCTGGGCGCGCCGCTCGAGTTGGACGCAGCCGCCGCGATCGTCGCCCGGCGCATGAAACACCGGCGTCGCGTGCAGCCGCCGCCAGGCCGCCGGCGTCATGCCCGCCAGCCGGTGGAAGCGGTTGGTCAGGTGCGACTGGTCGGAAAAGCCGCAGGCCAGGGCGATGTCCTTCAGCGGATCCTCGCCCTGGGCGATCAGGATCTTGGCCCGCGCCACGCGCCGCTGCAGGACCATGGCGTGCGGGCTGACGCCGAAGCTGCTCTTGAAGGCCTTGCCGAAATAGCCGGGGCGCACGCCGCCCACCGCCGCCAGCTCGGCCACGGTCAGGGCCCGTTCGAGGTTCTCGTCGATGTAGCGGGCGACCCGCCTGGCCTGCCACGGTGCCAGGCCGCCGGTGCGCGTCGGACTGGCCGCGGACGGCGACTGCAGGACCTGGATCGCCTGGTCGATCAGCCGCCGCGCCCCTTCGACGTCGTCGAACAGTCGCTGCTGGATCTCCTCCAGCAGGGCGCCGACCCTGGCCGACGCCCGCTCGTTGCAGATCTGCTGTTCCATCGCCTCGTCCCCTGGGCGGAAGCACGACCGGCTCCCGGGGGAGAACACGCAGCGGCGGGCAAAACCCACACCGGCGTTATTCGAATCCGCTCAGTCGGCGCGCACGATGCGATAGCGACCGGGCCCCGCCGCCTCGCCGCGCACCGGCAGCACCTGGGCCAGGGTGCGCAGGAAGCGTTGCGGGTCGCCGGTGCGGAACCGCCCCGTCACCCGCAGCGCCGCGACCTTCGGGTCGTCGACCACCAGCTTCGTGGCGCTATGGCGGTTCAGTTCGGCCACCACCTCAGACAGCGGCTTGTCCTCGAAGGTGATCGAGGTCTCGCGCCAGGCCGAGGCGGCCGTATCCGCCGGCGCGACGACGTCGCGGCCCGGGGCGGCGGTCAGCTGCTCGCCCGCCGCCAGCACCACCGGGCGTCCGGGACCGTCGGTCGCGTCGACCGTGCGGGCGACCGAGACCTGGCCCTCGACCAGCGTCACCCGCAGCGGGCCGTCGTCGAGGCGGACATCGAAGCGCGTGCCCAGGGCCGTGATCCGCCGGCCGCCGGCCTCGACCGTGAACGGCCGCGCCCGGTCGGGAACCACGTCGAAGAAGGCCCGCCCCTTCACCAGCCGCATGGCGCGGCCGCCGTGGTCGTAGGCCAGGTCGAGAGCGCTGCCGGGCGCGAGGCTGGCCTTGCTGCCGTCCGGCAGGTCGAAGGTCTTCGTCTCGGCGCCCGCGACCAGGTCGGGCTCGCCGAACACCGCCGAGGCCTGGACGACAGGCGGCGGCAAGGCCGGGACCGGCCGCTCGGCCAGCCACAGGCCAAGGCCGATGGCGACGACGAACACCGCCGCCGCCGCCATCCAGCGCGACGACAACAGCGGGCGCGCGGTCCTGGCCGCCCGCCGCCGCAACACCCGCAGCGTCGCCTCGTCGCCGGCCTGGTCGAAGCCGCTCCAGATCTCCTGCGCCCGCAGCCAGGCCGCGCGGTTGTCGGGATCCTGGTCCAGCCAGGCGTCGAGCACGGCGGCCTGGGCCGGATCGGACTCGTCGATGTTCAGCCAGAGCAGCGCCGCCGCCTCGTCGCGGGGCAACTGCGCCATCTCGGCGAACGCGAGGGGATAGGCGCTCATCGCAGGTCCCCCGTCTGGGCCAGAAGGCGCTCGAGCGCCTTGGCCACGTGTTTCTCGACCGCGCTACCGGAAATGCCCAGGCGGCCGGCGATCTCTCGAACCGTCATCCCCTCGATCCGCCGCAGCACGAAGATCGTCCGCGTCCGCTCGGGCAGGGTCAGCAGCACGGCGGTCGCCGCGCGCAGGGTCTCGCGGGCGTCCAGGCGGCCGGCCGGATCGTCGTCGGTCTCGCCATGGCGCTCGGGATCGAAGGGCACGTGCTGGTCGGCCCGCCGCGCCAGCCGCCGCCTGTGCCGGTCGGCCCAGACGCTGGCGGCGGTGCGGAAGACATAGGCTCGCGCATATTCCTCGTCGGCGAGCCCCACCTGGTCGGCGGCGCGCACGAACACCTCCTGGACCAGATCCTCGACCTCGGCGTCGGCGCCCAGGCGGCGGCGGAAGAAGGCGGTGACGTCGGCCTGCAGGGCGAGCGCGCGCGCAGGATCGGCCTGCGCCGCCTTCGAACCGTCCGCCGACTGAGGATGGACAGCCGCCACCTTACGCTCCACGCACCCCGCGCCACCTCTCGGCCGGGCGGCCGAGCAGCGGGTCTTTCCTAGAATACGTAGCCGAAGGCGAAATCCTCATCGCTTCCATCGAAATTTCACCGAGACCCGGATCTCGGCTTGCGCGCTCGAATAACGACGTTACCTAGCGTCGCAATGCGGGTCGTGTCGATCCGCCCAGCCTGAGGGAGGCGGGAGGCGAATGCGGGGACGGCTCGGACTGGCGGGCATGCTGGCCGCGGCGATCGCCGCGCCCGCCGTCGCCGCGCCCGCGATCGACGTCGACCGCCAGGACCTGTCGTCGGCCTTGCGCCAGCTGGCCCGGCAGTCGGGGGCCGAGCTTCTGTTCGCCTCCAGCCTGACCGCGGGCAAGCGCTCGGGCCAGGCGCGCGGCCGCATGTCGGTGGAAGCCGCGCTCGACCGGCTGCTGGAAGGCACCGACCTAGTGGCCCGCCGCACCGCCGACGGCGTCTACGTGCTGGCCCCCGCCCCTTCGGCGACCGCCCCGCCGGCCTCCGACGCGGTGACCACCGTTCCCGAGATCCTGGTGCTGGGCCGGCGGGCGCTCAACGGCGACCTGCGGCGGCTGGAAAACGGCGTCCAGCCCTATGTCGTGCACACCGCCGACGAGATCGCCCTGGCGCAGGCCGGCGAGGTCGGAAGCTTCCTGCGCGACCGCGTTCTGGCCGACGCCGCCGCCGTCTCGCCCGCCCAGGCCCGGCCGGGCGCGGCCCGCTCCGAACTCGACCTCCTGGGCCTTGGCCCCAGCCAGACCCTGGTGCTGGTCGACGGCCGCCGGCTGCCGCGCCTGCCGGGGCTGGACGGTTCGTTCTTCCGGCAGCCCGACATCAACGCCCTGCCCCTGGGCGCGATCGAGCGCATCGAGACCATCCCCGCCTCGGCCGGCGGCATCTATGGCCTGGGCGCCCTGGGCGGGGTGGTCAACATCGTGCTGCGGCGCGATCAGGACGGCGGCGAGGTCACCGCGATCGGCGGCCTGTCCTCGCGCGGCGACGCCGGCCAGGGTCGGCTTGAGGCACGCCTGGGTTTCTCGCCCGACGGCGGCCGCACCCAGGTCTCGGCCGGGTTCTCGACCTCCACCCGCGAGCCGCTGCGGGTGATCCAGCGCGACTTCACTACCCGCTATCGCGCCAAGTCGGACGACCGCACCGCCAACCAGGTGCTGGCGGCCGCCTCGGACGGCCGCAATGTCATGAGCTATACTGGCCAGCCGCTGGTCACCGACGCCGGCGTGGATCTCGGGTCGAACGTCACCACCCTGCCCCTGCGCTACGCGGCCGGCGACTTCCAGCGGCTGGCGCTGCTGGGGGCCGGCGCTCTGTCGCGGGGCCTTGGCCCCGACGCCAGCAGCGGCGACGCCAGCCTGCTGAACGGGGCGCGCTCGACGGCGATCACCGCCAGCGTCCGCCGCGCGCTGTTCGGCGTGGAGACCTATCTCGACTTCCTGCACCTGGAGAACGAGGGCGAGGGCCTGACCAGCCCCAACTCCCGCGCCTATTTCGTCAGCGCCTCGGCGCCGACCAATCCGTTCCAGCAGGACATCCTGGTCTCGGTGCCGTTCGCCTCGTACGACCAGAAGAACCAGGAACGCACCCTCGCCCAGCGCCTGACCGCCGGGGCGATCATCGAGGTCTGGCGCGGCTGGCGTGTGAACCTCGACGCCTCGACCGGCGTCGGCCGGGTCCAGCTGAAGCAGCGGCGGCACCAGCCCGAACCCGACCTGAACTACAGCTTCGTATGGGGCGAAGAGGGCCTGAACAGGCCGGTGATCGAGCCGTTCGGCGACTACGACGCGCTGCAGTCGGTGCTGGACCTCTATCGCGGCGACTCGCTCAAGCGCACAAGGCAGTCCAACCGCTTCTCGAACCTCGCCGTCCGCGCCGCCGGTCCCGCGATCCAGCTGCCGGCGGGCGCGGCCAACCTGACGATCGCGGCCGACCTGCGCGACGAGCGCATCGGCGACGTGGTCGAGACCACGAGCCAGGGCGACCAGACCGGTTCGACCCACACCCTGGTCGGGGCCCGCCAGAAGGTCGCCTCGCTGTACGCCGAGGCCAACGCGCCGATCTTTCGCCGCGACCACGCTCCTCCGGGCCTTGCCGGCCTCGAACTGCAAGCCTCGGTGCGGCTCGACGATAGCAAGGCCTGGGCGCCGGCCCTGGCCATGACCAGCAATCCGCCGCTGGTCCGCTCGCGCCACGAAGTCTGGACCTGGACCGCCGGCGCACGGGTGTTCCCGGCCAAGGCCGTCATGCTGCGCCTCAGCGCCGCCACCGGGGCCCTCGCGCCCACGGCCAGCGAACTGATCACCTCGCGCCTGACCCTTCCGGGCATTTTCTACGCCGATCCCGGACGCCCCGGCGACACCGTCGGCAGCGGCCGCCCCTTCGTCTACATGTTCGGCAGCTCGCCGGCCCTGAAGCCCGAACGCGCCGAGAGCGTCTCGATGGGCATGGTGATCCAGCCGCCCGGCTCGAACCTGCGGGCCTCGCTCGACTATACCCGCGTGCTCAAGCGCGACGGCTTCTATGGCCTGACCGGCGAGCTCTCGATGGGCTACCTGCTGGCCAACCCGCAGCTGGGCCGGGTGTCGCGCGCGCCGCTGACCGCCGCTGACATCGCCCGCGGCTACACGGTCGGACGGGTGCTGGAGATCGACGGCCGGGCCATGAACAGCGCCAAGCTGGAGACCCAGCTGGTCAGCGGCGAGGTTCGCCACGGCTTCGCCGCGGCCGGCGGCCGGATCGACCTGCGCGGCTCGGTGGTTTGGCAGCCCAGCTTCCGCCGCAAGCTCCTGCCCGGCGAGGCCTGGACAGCGCTGACAGGCGACTACCAGGCGCCGCTGGAATGGCGAGGCTACGGCGGCGCGACCTGGCGGCGGGGGGCCTGGACCCTGGCGGCCAGCGCCCAGTTCGACGGCGCCTTCCGCACCCCGACCGGCTATGGCGAGGTCCGCACCGTGCCGGCCCAGGTCTATTTCGACCTTGCCGGGGCCTGGCGGACCGGCGACAGCGAGATCCGCCTGGGCGTGCGCAACCTGTTCGACAAGAGCCCCAGCATCTTCGAGACCAGCGTCGGCGACTACAACACCTATGCCGACCCCCGCCGCCGGCGGTTCGAACTGGCGCTCTCCCGTCGCTTCTGAAGACGCGAAACCGCCCTCGTGCGGCGTTTCGCCCCAGCTTCGCAAACCGGCGTTTTGTTGCTTCGCCGCTACGCCCCGCCGCATATTTGCCGTCCGCGCCACCGAGCGGCCATTTTTCGGTTTGATCCCGAGCGGCCATTTCGGCTTAATGACACCGGTAGCTATTTTAATGACACCGGTGGCGGATAACGCTACCAACAAGAACAGAGATCACGGGTCGGCCACTCAAGAGCCTGCCCGTCGGGAAGAACTGGGAGGGAATATGTTGCAAGTCACTTCGCGGCGGAGCCGCGCCCGCGTGCTGTGCGATCGTGCGTCGCTCGGCGCCCTGACCGTCGCCGGCAGCCTGCTGCTGGCCGGAACCGCCTTCGCCCAAGACGCCGCCCCCGCCGCTCAAGCCTCGGGCCAGACCGAAGAGACCGCGGTCGAGGAAGTGGTCGTCACCGGCTACCGCGCCGCCCTGCAGAGCGCCCTCAGCCTCAAGCGCAGCTCGAACGTGATGGTCGACGCCATCAACGCCGAGGACATCGCCGACTTCCCCGACGCCAACCTCGCCGAGTCGCTGCAGCGCCTGCCGGGCGTGTCGGTCGACCGCGAAAACGGCGAAGGCCGCACCATCACCGTCCGCGGCCTGGGCAGCGACTTCACCCGCGTGCGCCTGAACGGCCTGGAAGCCCTGTCGACGGCCGGCCCGTCGATCGCCGGCGACGCCGCCAACCGCTCGCGCGGCTTCGACTTCAACACCTTCGCCTCGGAGCTGTTCAGCGCCCTGAAGGTCCAGAAGACCGCCTCGGCCGAGACCGACGAAGGCTCGCTGGGCGCCACGGTCGACCTGGAGACCGGCAAGCCGCTGAACTTCAAGGATCGTCGCCTGGCCCTGTCGGTGCAGGACGCCTACTACAAGAACGGCGGCACCCACTCGCCGCGCTTCGCCGGCCTCGTCTCCGATCGCTGGGAAACCAACTGGGGCGACTTCGGCGCGCTGTTCTCGGTCGCCTACAACAAGCGCAACCAGATCATCGACAGCTACCAGCGCCAGGCCGGCCAGTCGGACTACACCTATCGCCAGTCGACCTTCCTGGCGACCAACTCGACCGCCACCTCGCCGCGCCGGCAGGGCTTCGCGACCCCGATCGGCACCTCGTGCAACGGCGGCGTGATCCCGGGCATCAACATCACCAACACGGCGATCTGCTCGATGCTGGTGGGCTCGAACGCGGCCGCCTACAATCTGATCAACAATCCTTCGAGCGCGACGACCAACGCCACCAGCCTGACCGGCACCGGCACGATCACCGCGCCCGGTCCGCTGACCCGCATTCCCGCCCTGGCCACACTGAACCAGCAGGACCTGGAACAGGAGCGCCTGGGCCTGACCGGCGCCCTGCAATGGCGCCCGACCAGCCGCACGACGATCTCGTACGACTGGGTCTATTCGGAGCTGCAGCAGTCGTCGGTCAACTACCAGGTCCAGACCGTCGGCCTGAACCGCAACAACACCAACAACAGCACCAACAACCCGTTCTACACGCTGAACCCGGCCACCACAGCCGCCCAGAAGCGGGCGTTCTACGCGTCGTGCACCGCGCAGGCCGCCAACGAGGTCCGCGACGCCATCGACTGCGGCCAGCTGCTGAACGGCGGCGGCCTGGTCGCCGGCACGACCAACAGCTACAACCCGTTCAACCTCGACCCGTACGACTACTACAACTCCACCTCGTCGGTGGGTTACGTGCCCAGCGCGAACGGTACGGCGATGGTCGACAAGTTCATCGGCCGTCCCAGCGTGCGCCTGATCGATGCGGCTCTGTCGCCGACCGGGGCCAACGCCGACTACCTGAAGCTGGGTAATGTCGACCTGCGCTCGGCGGCCGACGCGGCGTTCTTCACCACCTACTTCCGCCAGTCGTCGCTGAAGCTGGACCACGAGTTCAGCGACAACTTCACGATGAGCGCCGTCTGGGGCAAGTCGTCGTCGAAGAACAAGACGCAAGGCCTGCTGGCCGACTTCATCCGCCTGGACTCGGGCCAGGGCGTGGCCGGCGACGACTACCTCGTCTACGACGCGCGCGGCGGCGGCGACATGCCGCTGCTGAACCTGGGCTTCGACGCGACCCAGGCCTCGGCCTGGGACTTCGTGAAGGGCTACTCGGCCCTGCGCCACTTCCAGCGCTTCACCAACAACGACTACGAGACCCTGCGCTTCGACTTCAAGTACGACCTGGACGACAACTACGCGGTCCGGTTCGGCGTCAGCCAGCGCAAGTACGGCTTCGACACCGCCGAGTATCGCCGTCTGAGCGGCGAGACCCTGAACCCCAGCCTGAAGGAAGCCGGCTCCAACATCGCTTCGGTCAGCAAGGTCATCAACTGGGGCACCGGCCTGGACGTCCCGTCCGGCGGCACCACCGCCTTCCTGGCGCCCGACCTGCAGAAGATGGTCAGCCTGTTCGACTTCGACTGTAACTGCGTCAACAAGTGGGGCGACTGGCGCCTGTCGTACCTGAGCAGCGCGGCCAACCGCTACTCGGTCGAGGAAAAGGACACCGGCGCCTTCGTCCAGTTCGACTACAACACCGAGCTGTTCGGTCGCGAACTGCGCGGCAACGTCGGCACCCGCTACGCCATCACCGAGCTGGAGTCCTCGGGCCTGACCAACGGCTCGCGTCCGATCTCGGGCGAGAACAAGTACACCGACGTCCTGCCGTCGCTGAACGCCGCCTACGAGGTGGCCGACAACATGTACATCCGCTTCGGCGCGGCCAAGGTCATGGCCCGCCCGATGCTGGGCAACCTGTCGCCCTCGGTGACGGCGATCAGCGTGCCCACCGGCGCCGGCGCCGTGGTCGGCGGCACGATGACCGTCGGCAACCCGAAGCTCGACCCGTTCCGCGCGGTCAACTACGACCTGAGCTTCGAGTGGTACTTCACCTCGGGCGCCCTGGTGTCGGTGGCGGTCTTCGACAAGCAGATCAACAACTTCCCGCAGACGCTGATCAACAACGCCCCGCTGAGCCAGATCCTGGACGCCGCGGGCATCGCCGCCCTGCGGGCCGCCCAGACCAACGTCAACGCGATCGCCTATATCGACGCCGACAACACCTTCGACATCCGCCAGTTCGACAATGCGCCGGGCGGCTACATCCGCGGCATCGAGGTCAACTACCAGCAGAACCTGACCTTCCTGCCCTGGTACTTCAAGAACCTGGGCGTCCAGTTCAACGCCACTCACCTGGAGTCGGAACTGGAATACATCGTCACCCCGGCCAACGCCCGCACGGGCGCGGCCCCGATCACCGCCAAGGCCCCGTTCACGGGCGCCTCGCCGGACGCCTTCAACTTCACGGTCTTCTATGAAGTCGAAAAGTTCTCGGCCCGCCTGTCGTCGTCCTACCGCAAGGGCTACAGCCAGACCTATCCGGTCGCCGCCGGCACCTGCGACCCGGGCTATTGCGACAGCCCGCTGGTCAACGACTTCGCGGGCAGCAAGAAGACCTTCAACCTCGACGGTTCGGCCACCTACAAGCTGACCAAGAACATCACCCTGTCGCTCGAAGCCCTGAACCTGACGGACCAGAAGGAAGAGCGCTGGGCCTATCAGGACGATCCGGTCGTGTCGCGCTACGCCGCCACCGGCCGCTCGGTCTTCATGGGCGCGCGCTTCGTCTACTGACGCTCATAGCGTCTTTCTCCCCGGAACGACTGGCGGCGCGGACCTAGGTCCGCGCCGCTTTTTCTTTGTTCAGCGAAGAGGGGCGGACTTCTGTCCGCGCCGCCTTTTCTTTGCCCAAGCGCGGATTGGCGAAGAACCGGAAGCCCTTTAGCAGGATCTTGGCCGCCTCCCAGTGGATCGCCGCCAGCACGCCGGCGACCTGCCAGGGATGGCTCAGCGCCGCGCGCAGCACCGCGCCGTCGCTCAAGGGTTCGCGCCGTCCGGCGAAGCTCGCCGACAGCACCCGCCCGGCGTCGTCGTGCACGTCGATCCCCACCCGTACGCCCTCGCCCGGCGGCGCGACCTGGAAGGCGTAGCGCAGGTCCATCGGCAGGAACGGCGAGACGTAGAAGCTCTTGTCGCAGCCCTGCAGCACCAACCCGTCGTCACGCGCCGTCGCCGGCAGCACATAGTCGTGTCGCTCGCCGAAGGTGTTGCTGACCGCATAGACCACCGCGGCCAGCCGCCCCTCGCGGTCATGGCAGAAATAGACCGTCAGCGGATTGAATCCGTGACCCAGCACGCGCGGCATGCACAGGGCCAGGACCCGCCCGCCCGGCGCGTCCAGCCCGCGCGCCGCCAGCAGCGCCTCGACCTGCGGCTTGACCGGCGTCGAGCGGCGGCCGGCATGGTCGCGGTCGTGATAGCTGAGCAGGTTCAGGGCGTTGTGCGAGAACAGGCGCAAGGCCCGTCCCGCCGTGTCCAGCTCGTCGAGATCGAGCAGCAGCATGAATATCCGGTAGCGCAGGCGATGCCGCCGAGGCCGCCCGCGTTCGTGGACCACGACGCCGCTATAAAGGGCCGAATTCAGGCTCATGCGACCAGCTCCGCCTCGCGCGCCTCGGCGGGCGCGTCGAGAAAGATGCGGCCCGACGGGTTCGGAGTCAGCCAGGGACGACGCACGCCGCCCAGTTGCTCGGCCACGGCCAGGCCAGCCTGCAGGCCGTCCTCGTGGAAGCCCGAGCCGAAATAGGCGCCGGCGAACCAGGTGCGGCGCACGCCCTGCAACGACCACAGCCGCGCCTGCGCCGCCATGGCCGGGCCGTCGAACAGCGGGTGTTCGTAGACCTGATCGTGCAGCACCGCGCCCGGGGCGCGGTCAGGGTTGAGCGACAGGAAGCAGGGATCGGCCCCGCCCAGCGGCTGCAGGCGGTTCATCCAGTAGGTCACCCCGCCCTCGCCCCGCACGCCCCGGCGGCCGACATGGTTCCAGCTGGCCCAGGCGGCGGGCCGGCGCGGCATCAGGGCCGCGTCGCGTTGCAGCACCGCGCGGTTGCGGCTGTAGCGGACGGCCCCCAGCAGGGCCGCCTCGTCCGGGGTCGGCTGGGCCAGCATGGCCAGGGCCTGGTCGGCATGGGCGGCGATCACCACCTGGTCGAAGCTTCGCGCCTGGCCTCGACCGTCCTCGACGACCACGTGGTCGGGATGGCGCGTGATCCGCCGCACAGGCCGCGACAGCAGGATCTCGCCGTCGAGGTCGGCCGCCAGGGCGGCGACGTAGCGGGCGCTGCCGCCGGTCACCGTGCGCCAGATCGGCCGCTTGTCGATTGGCAGCATCAGGCCGTGATTGTCGAAGAAGCGCAGGAAGGCCCCGGCCGGAAACTCGCGGATGTCGCGCAGCGAGGCCGACCAGATCGCCGCCGCCTGCGGCAGCAGGTGGTCCTCCTGGAAGGCCCGGCCGAACCCCTGCGCGTCGAGATAGTCGGCCAGGCGGCAGAAGCCGCCGTCGGCCTCCAGCGATCGGGCGTCGCGCGTCCCGGCCCGATAGAAGCGCATGACGTCGATCAGCATCCCCAGGAACCGCGGATTCACCAGGTTGCGCTTCTGGGCCAGCAGCTTGTTGGACGAGTATTCCAGCGCCCCGTCGTCCAGCGACACCCCGAACGACATGTCGCTGGCGGCGGTCTCCACGCCCAGGTGGCTAAACAGCGCCGTCAGGTTGGGATAGTTCGGCTCGTTGTAGACGATGAAGCCGGTGTCCACCGCCACGCCGCCCGCCTGCACCGTATGGGCGTGGCCGCCCAGGCGATCGTCGGCCTCGTACAGCACGACCTCGTGACGCCGGGACAGCAGCCAGGCCGCCGACAGACCGGAGATCCCGGAGCCGATCACGGCGATCCGCTGGCGGGGAAACAAGGCGTGGGGCTGCAAGGCGTGGCTCCTGTCGGCGAGGCTTCGCCTGCAGCTACGAAGCCAAACCGCGCCTGGACGCATCCGAACGACAATGTTCCGCGTAACTCCCGCCGAAGGTCGCCGGCCCGATGAACGGGCGGCCGCCAGCGACGGAGGATCGATGACCGACACGACGACCCTGACCGACGCCGTTCAGGACCCCGGTCGCGGCCGCAGCGGCGGTGGTCCGATCCAGGCCCTGGTCCGCCTGGCCCAGGACGCGCCGGTTCCCGATCTCCTGTCGCGCTTCGCCATCGACCGGCTGGTGGCCGGCGCCCGCCGTTCACTGCAACACGCGCCGCCCGACGCCGACCGCCTGTTCGCCGAAGCCATGGCCGAGCGCCCCATCGCCACCCACACCGCCGACGCCAACGCCCAGCACTACGAGCTGCCGGCCGCCTTCTTCGAGGCGGTGCTGGGCCCGCACCTGAAATATTCCAGCGGCCTCTACCCGCCGGGCGCTGTGACGCTCGCAGAGGCCGAGGTCGCCGCGCTGCGCGAAACCGAAAGCCACGCCGACCTGCGCGACGGCCAGGCGGTGCTGGAGCTGGGCTGCGGCTGGGGGTCGCTGTCGCTGTGGATGGCCGAGCGCTTTCCCGCCTCGACGATCACGGCGGTGTCGAACTCGACCTCGCAGCGGGCCTTCATCCAGGCGCGCGCCGCCGAGCGGGGCCTTTCCAACCTGACCGTCGTCACCGCCGACATGAACGTCTTCGACACCGACCGGCGCTTCGACCGCGTGGTCTCGGTCGAGATGTTCGAGCACATGAGCAACTGGCGGGCGCTGCTGGCCAAGGTGCGGACCTGGCTGAAGCCCGACGGCCTGCTGTTCCTGCACGTCTTCACCCACGCCACGACGCCCTACAGCTTCGAGACCGAGGACCCCGACGACTGGATCGCCCGCCATTTCTTCAGCGGCGGGATCATGCCCAGCCACGACCTGCCACGGCAGTTTCCCGACCTGTTCGAGGTGGCCATGGACTGGCGCTGGAGCGGCGACCACTACGCCCGCACGGCGCTGCACTGGCTGGAGCGGTTCGACGCCGCCCGCGGCGTGATCGATCCGCTGCTGGCCGAGGTCTATGGCGCCGATGCGCGGATCTGGCGGCGGCGCTGGCGGCTGTTCTTCCTGGCCACCGCCGGACTGTTCGGCCATCGCGGCGGGTCCGAGTGGGGCGTCAGCCACTACCGCCTGCGGCCTGTCGCCTGAAGGAGACCTTCGAAAAATGCTCCGCTACGCTCTCGGCTACGTGTCGACCGCCGTCGTCTTCCTGGCGCTGGACGCCGTCTGGCTGACCCAGATGGCCGACCGCCTCTATCGCCCGCGCATCGGCGCGCTGATGGCCGATACGCCCAGCCTGCCGCCGGCCGTGGCCTTCTATCTGATCTATATCGGCGCGGTGACCTGGTTCGCGCTGGCTCCGGCGTTGCGCCCCGACGGCGGCTGGCCGCGCCTGCTGGTCAACGCCGCCCTGTTCGGCCTGGCCGCCTACGCCACCTACGACCTGACCAACCAGGCGACGCTGAAGACCTGGTCGACCGCCGTCACCCTGGCCGACATGGCCTGGGGCGCGTTCGTCACCACCGCGGCGGCGTCGGCCGGCTATTTCGTCGCCAGTCGGTTCGGCGCGCGGTAAGCCGTTGCCAGCCCAGGAACAGCATGCGAGCGTCCGACCCGGGCATCATGCCGGAGGGGACGTCGCTTGGACGCTGACAGCAGCCGCGCATTGCTTTCGCGAGCGATCGCCCGCGTCGCCAATCGCGACCAAGACGCCCTCAAATACGTCTATCGACACACCTCCGCGAAGCTATTGGGGGTCGCCTTGCGTATCTTGAACGATCGCGAGGAGGCCGAGGACGTGTTGCAGGACGTCTATCTGACGGTGTGGAACAAGGCCGACCGGTTCGACCCGGAGAAGGCCAGCCCGATCACCTGGCTGGTCAGCCTGACCCGCAATCGTTCCATCGACCGCCTGCGCTCGCGTGGAACCCGGGTCATGGCCGGCGTCGAAGAGGCGGAAAGCCTGCCCGACGCCGCGCCCCTGGCGCCGGCGCGGATCGAGGCCGACGAGGATCGCCAGCGCCTCGACGGCTGTCTCGACCTGCTCGACCCCAAGCATTCCGGCGCCGTGCGCAAGGCCTTCTTCGAGGGCCTGACCTACGACGCCCTGGCCCAGGCGGTCGGCGTGCCGCTGGGCACCATGAAAAGCTGGATCCGGCGCAGCCTGATCAGCCTGCGGGCCTGTCTAGACGCATGACCGACGCGACCGACATTCCGCCGGAAGGTGAAGAGCGCCCCCTGGCCGGGGAGTACGTGCTGGGCGTGCTCGACGCGTCCGAACGCGCCGAGGCGCAGGCCCGGCTGGCCGCCGACCCGGCCTTCGCCCGCTCGGTGGCCTGGTGGGAAGAGCGACTGACGCCGCTGGCGGCCGACGTCGCCTCGGCCCAGCCGTCCGAGGGCCTGTGGCCGCGCATCCAGAACCTGATCGCCGAGCCTCTGAAGCCGTCGGCCTGGAGCAACGTGACCCTCTGGCGCGGCCTCACCGCCGGCGCCATGGCCCTGGCGGCGGCCTGTGTGGTCGTCGTCGTTCTGCCGCGCCCGGCCCCGCCGCCGGCTGTTTCGCCCGCCCCGTCCAAGCCGCAGGCGGCCGAGGTGGCGCTGATCGCCGACCCGACCACCAACAAGCCGATGATCGTCGCCACGCTCGACCACGGCATGGACCAGGTGATGCTCACGCCCATGGGCATGAAGATGCCGCAGGGCCGCGACGCCGAGCTGTGGATCATCCCCGAGGGCCAGAAGGCGATCTCGCTGGGCGTGATCCCGATGGACAAGCCGATGCGCATCCCGATGCCAAAGGACCTGCGCGGCGAGGGAACCTACACCGCCCTGCTGGCCGTCACCGACGAGCCGGTCGGCGGCTCGCCCACGGGCGTGGCCACCGGTTCGGTGCGCGCGGCGGGCAAGTTCGCCAAGGCCTGAACGGCGTTTTTCGGGGAGCCATAAGGGCCTGTGCGCGTTGGCCCCGGTCATGAAGGATCTTCCCGCCTGGCTCCCCGACTGGCTGAACGACTCCGTGTGGCTGATCGCCTGGGCCCCGCCCTGGATCGTCAGCCTGGCCCTGATCGTCGCCGCCATCGCTCTCGCCCTGGCCGTCCATGCCGTCGCCGTGCGGGTCGTGCGCCACGGCTTCGCCAAGCGTGACGCCTTCTGGCAGGCGATGATCGCCCGCACCCGCCGGCCCACGCGCATGGCCTTCATCGTCGCCGCCCTGGGCGCGGCCGTGTCGATCGCGCCGCTCGACTTCGCCCAGGCCGCCACCGCCAAGCACCTGCTGCTGGTGATGTTCATCATCCTGCTGGGCTGGATGGCCATGACCGCGCTCGACATCGGGGCGGCGCTCTACATGCGCGGCTTCAAGGTCGACGTCGAAGACAACCTGCTGGCCCGCAAGCACATCACCCAGATCCGCATCCTGCGCCGGGCGATGGCGATCCTGATCGGCATCTTCACCCTGGCCCTGGCGCTGATGACCATCCCCGGCGTGCGCCAATGGGGCGTCAGCCTGCTGGCCGCCGGCGGCGCGGCCTCGCTGATCGTCGGTCTGGCGCTGCAGCCGCTGCTGACCAACCTGATCGCCGGCATCCAGATCGCCGTCACCCAGCCGATCCGCATCGACGACGCCGTGATCGTCGAGAAGGAGTGGGGCAATATCGAAGAGATCAACGCCACCTACGTGGTGGTGCGCCTGTGGGACTGGCGGCGGATGGTGCTGCCGCTCAGCTACTTCATCCAGACGCCGTTCCAGAACTGGACCCGCGAGAACGCCGCCCTGATCGGCACCGCCATGCTCTATGTCGACCCGTCCGCGCCGGTCGACCGCCTGCGCGAGAAGCTGGAGGAAATCGCCAAGGCCTCGCCCCGGTGGGACGGCAAGGTCGTCAACCTGGCGGTCACCGACATCACGCCCGAGGTCATGGAGGTGCGCTGCCTGGTCAGCGCCCGCAACGCCCCCACCACCTTCGACCTGCGCTGCGAGGTGCGCGAGAAGATGATGGCCTTCCTGCGCGAGGAACTGCCCGACGCCTTCCCGAAAAAGCGGCTGGCGCTGGCGGCGGAGGCGGCGGTCTAGACGGCCGCCCGCAGCGTCCGGGCCAGGCGCAGCGAGTCCCCGCGGGTCGACAGCCAGATCAACGCCTCGACGGCGATGCAGATGGTCGCATCCAGCAACGCGGTCAGCCCGTTCGGCGCCCCACGCTCCTTCTCGGCATAGCGCAGATGCCCAAGCTCCTGCTGCTGGATGTCGTGGATCGTCGCGGCCATCTCAGTGTCGCGCTCGCCCAGCCAGGCCAGCTGGTCGTCCAGATGCCGATGCACCGTGCGCTCGACCGCCTCGGTGCAGACCAGGATCGCCTTGCGGCCGAACAGGCCGGTCAGTCCGCCGAGCACGCCGCCGCCGATCGACCAGATCCACATCAGGCGGCAGGGCTTGGCCGCGCGCGTCGGCATCAGGGCCCGAAAGCGCTCCAGGTGCTCGCGCTCGTGGGCCAGGGTCCGCATCAGGAACGGCAGCAGATCAGGGGCTCGCAGCCGGGCCAGGGCGATCTGGGCCCGATAGATCCGGATCGCCCCGTGCTCGCCCCCGTGGTTCACGCGCAGGATGCGGGCTTCGACGGTGCGGTTCTTCGGGGTCGGCATGAGGGCAACATGCAAGCTGCGCAACCGCACGGCAAGGACAGGCCAAGCTGGCGCTCGACGCCACCAAAGTAAGTGATTTATGACTTACAAGCAGGCGCCGGGACGTCCGTCTGGCGCTTGCGCGGGCAATCGGCGGAGACTTCGCCGTCGAGGCGCTTGCCGGGGCGGACCGGCGGGCGCAGCCTGCTATCGGGTGGGGCGACGAAACGGCGGGGAGCGGAGTGACTCAAGCGTTCGAGATCGGCGTCAGGGCCAAGGCCCGCTGCGACCTGATGGGCGCGGCGCCGTTCAGCGAGGCCGACGACATGCTTGTGCGGCGGTTCCTGACCCCCGCCCACAAGGCCGCCCTCGACACCCTGAAATTCTGGATGGAGGAGGCCGGCATGTCCGTCCGCCTCGATCCGGCCGGCAATCTGGTCGGCCGTTATGAAGGCGAGACGCCCGGCGCCCCGGCTCTGCTGATCGGCTCGCATATCGACAGCGTGCGCAACGGCGGCCGCTATGACGGCGCGCTGGGCGTGATGCTGGCCGTCGACCTGATCGAGACCTTCCACCGCCAGGGCCGCCGCCTGCCCTTCGCGCTGGAGGCCATCGCCTTCGGCGACGAAGAGGGCTCGCGCTTCCCCGCCTCGATGGCGTGCAGCCGCGCCGTCGCCGGCACGGTCGATCCCTATGTGGTCGAGATGACCGACGCGGACGGGACCAGCCTGGCCGAGGCCTACGCCGCCTTCGGCCTGGATCCGACCCGCCTCGTCGAGGCCGCCCGCAAGCCGGGCGAGGTCTTCGCCTTCCTCGAAGCCCATATCGAGCAGGGTCCGGTGCTGGAGGCCGAGGGCCTGGCCCTTGGTGTCGTCACCGCCATCGCCGCCCAGAAGCGTATCCTGGTGCGCTTCAAGGGCCAGGCCGGCCACGCGGGCACCACGCCCATGGGCCTGCGCAAGGACCCCGGTCCCGCCGCCGCCGAAGCGGTGCTGGCCCTCGAACACATCTGCCGCGATGGCCCGCTGGGCGGAACCGACGGCCTGGTCGGCACGGTCGGCCGCATGACCGCCCTGCCCGGCGCCTTCAACGTCATTCCCGGCGCCGTCGAGTTCTCGATGGACATCCGCGCCGAGACCTCGGCCACCCGCGACGCCGCCGTCGCCGCCGTGACCGCTCGGATCGAGGCCATCGCCGCCCGCCGCGGCCTGTCGGTGTCGGTCACCCTGATGCAGGAACTGGCCGAAAGCCCCTGCGACGCGGGCCTGGCCGACCTGCTGGCGGCCGCCGTCGAAGATCTTGGCCAACCTGACCGCCGCCTGCCCAGCGGCGCCGGCCACGACGCCATGGTCATCGCCGACCTCTGCCCCACCGCCATGCTGTTCATCCGCTGCGAGGGCGGGATCAGCCACAACCCCGCCGAAGCCGTCACCGACGCCGACTGCGCCCTGGCCGCCCAGGCCATGGTCGGGTTCGTGGAGAAGCTGGCGGCGCAAGGCCCTCGCCCTTCGACAGGCTCAGGGTGAGGTCCTTGAATGCTGACGCTGCAGAATAACGACCTGCCAGTAGCCCTCATCCTGAGCCCGTCGAAGGACGAGGGCGGACCAAGAACGAAGCGCCGATGACCGACACTACATTCAAGACTTTTGGGGAACTCGACCACCCCGCCCGCCTGCTGATGGGCCCTGGCCCGATCAACGTGCACCCGCGCGTGCTGCGGGCGATGTCGGTGCAGTTGCTGGGCCAGTTCGACCCCGAGTTCACCGGCTACATGAACGAGGTCATGGCGCTGTATCGCGGCGTCTTCCGGACCGCGAACCAATGGACCTTCGTGGTCGACGGCACCTCGCGCGCGGGCATCGAGGCGGCGCTGGTCTCGACCCTGCAGCCGGGCGACGACGTGGTCGTGGTCAACGCCGGGCGCTTTGGCCTGCTGCTGGCCGAGATCGCCGAGCGCTGCGACGCCCGCGTCACCTTCGTCGAGGGCGAGTGGGGCCAGGTCGTCGATCCGCAGGCCGTCGAGGACGCGGTGGCCCGCGTGAAGCCGCGCCTGGTGGCCTGCGTGCATGGCGACACCTCGACCACCATCGCCCAGCCGATCGAGGCCATCGGAGAGATCTGCCAGCGCCACGGCGCGCTGCTCTATGTCGACGCCACCGCCACCCTGGGCGGCATGAGCGTTCCGGTCGACGCCTGGAAGGCCGACATCGTCACCGCCGGTCTGCAGAAGTGCATGGGGGGCCCCTCCGGCTCGGCTCCGATCACCATCAGCGACAAGGCCGCCGACTACATCTTCTCCCGCCGCCATGTGGAGAAGGGCCTCGCGACCGCGGGCATGACGGGGAACGGCCGCCGCATCGCCTCCAACTATTTCGACCTGGCCATGATCATGGACTACTGGTCGGACAGGCGGCTGAACCACCATACCGAGGCGGCCAGCATGCTGTTCGCCGCCCGCGAATGCGCCCGCATCGTACTGGAAGAAGGCCTCGAAGCCCGCTTCGCCCGCCATGCCAAGGCCGGCGCCGCCATGACCGCGGGCATCGAGGCCATGGGCCTTACCGTCTACGGCGACCAGGCCCACAAGATGACCAACGTCACCGGCGTGATCGCCCCGGCAGGCGTCGACTACGACCGGGTGAAGGCCCGCATGCGCACCGAGTTCGAGATCGAGATCGGCGCGGCCTTCGGTCCCCTCGCCGGCAAGATCTGGCGCATCGGAACCATGGGCGTGAACGCCCGCAAGCACGCGGTGCTGCAGACGCTCGCGGCGCTGGAAGCCGTGCTGCGCTGGGAGGGCTTCAGCGCCCCGGCCGGGGCGGGCGTGGATGCGGCGCTGGGGGTGTTTGGATGACGACCGCCCTGCAGACGACGGTGACCGAAATCCTCGATCTGCTGATCGCCCATGGCGACGTCGATGTCGTCAAGCGGCTGCAGGCCCATCTGGCCCGGCTGCAAGCCGGCGACGAAGGCGTAATCCAGACGCTGCGATCGGAAGCCAATGGAAGCATGGGGTCGCTGCGAGACCGTTATCTGTGCGTGTCCAATGGGGATCGCATCACCGAGGCCGAGACGACAGCGGTGAACGCCCGCCTGACCTCGCTGGTCGCGCGCCTCGCCGAGCAAACTCGTCCCGACGACAGCCTGGTCCTTCTCCCATGACCTACCC
Organism: uncultured Caulobacter sp.; assembly: GCA_966252285.1. Classification (GTDB taxonomy): domain Bacteria; phylum Pseudomonadota; class Alphaproteobacteria; order Caulobacterales; family Caulobacteraceae; genus Caulobacter. The sequence continues at coordinate 26,979 of CBINOL010000016.1, read as the reverse complement.
CCGCGACCTCGTCGGCTATGGCGAGCACCCGCCGCACGCCCGGTGGCCGGACGGCGCGCGTGTGGCCGTGCAGTTCGTGCTGAACTACGAGGAAGGCGCCGAGCGCAGCGTGCTGCACGGCGACAAGGTCAGCGAATACTTCCTGTCGGAGATGGTCGGCGCCCAGCCCATCGAGGGCATGCGGCACATGTCGATGGAGAGCCTCTACGAGTACGGCTCGCGCGCCGGCTTCTGGCGCATCCGGCGATTGTTCGAGGAGTTCGGCCTGCCGCTGACCGTCTACGGCGTCGCCCAGGCCATGGAGCGCGCGCCCGACGTCGTCGAGGCGATGATGAAATCCGGCTGGGAGATCGCCAGCCACGGCTATCGCTGGATCGACTACCAGCACTTCCCCGAAGACCTCGAGCGCGAGCACATCGAAAAGGCCATCGAGGTGCACAAGCGCCTGACCGGCGAGCGCCCGCTCGGCTGGTACCAGGGCCGCACCAGCCCCAACACCGCCCGCCTGATCGCCCAGGAAGGCGGCTTCGTCTACGACGCCGACAGCTACAGCGACGACCTGCCCTACTGGGACGACCAGCATGGCCGCGCCCAGCTGGTCGTGCCCTACACGCTCGACACTAACGACATGCGTTTCGCCGCGCCCCAGGGCTTCAACAGCGGCGACCAGTTCTTCGCCTATCTGCGCGACGCCTTCGACGCCCTCTATCTGGAGGGCGAGACGGCGCCGAAGATGATGAGCATCGGCCTGCACTGCCGCATCGTCGGCAAGCCGGCCCGGATCATGGCCCTGCGCCGGTTCCTCGAACACGTGACCCGCCACGACAAGGTCTGGGTGGCCAAGCGCATCGACATCGCCCGCCACTGGATCGCCACCCATCCGTACGGAGCCAAGGGATGAGCGCCCCGCCCCTGACCCTGGCCCTGCTCAACAGCATGAACCAGACCGGCTTCGTCACCGCTCTGGGCTTCGCCTTCGAACTGTCGCCCTGGGTGGTCGAGCGCGCCTGGAGCGCCCGCCCCTTCGACAGCATTGAGGCCATGCACGGCGCGATGATGCAGGTGCTGAACGCCGCTCCCCTCGACGACAGGCTGGCCCTGATCCGCGCCCACCCCGAACTGGCCGGCAAGGCGGCGATCGCCAAGACCCTGACGGCCGAGAGCACGGCCGAGCAGGCCGGCGCGGGCCTGGACAAGCTGACGCCGGAAGAGTTCGCCCGCTTCCACGACCTGAACGCCGCCTACGGCAAGCGCTTCGGCTTTCCGTTCATCATCGCCGTGCGGCTGAACGACAAGACCTCGATCCTGCGGGCCATGCAGGCGCGCCTTGCCAACGACCGCGAGGCCGAAATCGCCGAGGCAATCGCCCAGATCGGCCTGATCTCCAAGCTCCGCATCCAGGACGCGGTGACGCAATAGATGGACTACGACCTCGCCGCCTGGCTGAACCTGGCGCTCCGCTGGCTGCACGTGATCGCGGGCGTCGCCTGGATCGGGGCCTCGTTCTACTTCGTCTGGCTCGACAACAACCTGCGGGCGCCCGAGCCGCCCAAGGACGGGGTGAAGGGCGAGCTGTGGGCCGTGCACGGCGGCGGCTTCTACCACTCGCAGAAGTACATGACGGCGCCGGCGCACATGCCCAGCCACCTGCACTGGTTCAAGTGGGAGGCCTACACCACCTGGCTGTCGGGTTTTGCCTTGCTGTTCGTGCTCTACTACTGGGGCGCGCCGGTCTACCTGATCGACCCGGCCAAGCACGCCTTCAGCCACTGGCAGGCCGTGGGCGTGGGCCTTGCCTTCATCTTCGGCGGCCTCGCCGTCTACGAGGGCCTGTGCCGCTCGCCGCTGGTGGAACGCCCTCGCCTGTTCGGCATCGTCTGGTTCAGCGCCCTGATGGGCGCGGCCTGGGCGCTGCTGCACCTCTTCACCGACCGCGGGGCCTTCATCCATGTCGGCGCCATCATCGGCACGGCCATGGCGGCCAACGTCTTCCTGACCATCATCCCCAACCAGCGCAAGATCGTCGCCGACATGCTGGCCGGCCGCGAGGTCGACCCGCGCCTGGGCGCGGCGGGCAAGCAGCGCTCCGTGCACAACAACTACATGACCCTGCCGATCCTGTTCATCATGATCAGCAACCACTACCCGGCGATCACCGGCCATCCGCTGGCCTGGCTGCTGCTGGCGCTGGTGGGGGCGGCGGGGATCTCGATCCGCCACTTCTTCAACCTGCGCCACCACGGGATCATCCGGCACGACTTCCTGTTCTACGGGGCCATGCTGATGTTCGCCGTCAGCGTCATCGCCAGCCAGAAGCCCAAGGCGCCCGCCGTGCTGGGCCCGGTCAGCTTCTTCGAGGCCCAGACCATCGTGGAAAAGCACTGCGTGACCTGCCACACCGCCAAGCCGACGCACCGCGGCTTCGGCGCCCCGCCCAACGGCGTCACGTTCGACAGTCCCGAGCACATCGCCCGCTATGCGCCCAAGATCAAGGAGCGCGCCGTGGTCAGCACCAGCATGCCGCTTGGCAACGAGACCCATATGACCGATGAGGAGCGCGCCAAGCTTGGCGCCTGGATCGAATCCGGGGCCAAACTGCCCTGAGCACGCTGGAGGCCGCCCCCTTGTCCGACGCCGATCACGAGGTCGCCCCCGACGCCCCGGCGCCGCGCAAGCGCAACGCCGAACGGACGCGCAAGGCGATCATGTCGGCGGCGCTGAAGGAGTTCTCGCAGGCTGGCTTCGCGGGCGCGCGCATCGAGCGGATCGTCAAGGCCGCCAAGTGCAACATCCGCATGCTCTACCACTACTTCGGCGACAAGAAGGGTCTCTATGTCGCCGTGCTGGAAGCCGCCTACGAAGATCTGCGCAACCGCGAGGCCGAGCTGAAGATCGACTTCGACAGGCCGCTCGAAGGCTTTCTCGAACTCCAGCGCTTCACCTTCGAGTATTTCGAGAAGAACCCCCGCTTCGAGGGCCTGCTGCGCAACGAGAACCTGATGCAGGGCAAGTTCGTCGCGCAGAGCCGCAAGGTCACCGAGACCGCCTTCCCCCTGCGCCGCACCATCGAGCGCCTGATCGAGAGCGGCCAGGAACAGGGCCTGTTCCGCGACAACCTCGACCCGATCCAGATCTACGTCACCATCGCGGCCATGAGCCGCTTCCACCTGGCCAACGGCTGGTCGCTGTCGGTCACCCTCGACACCGACATGAGCACCGCCGAATGGCGCCGGGCCAGGCTCCAGCACGCGCTGGACGTGCTGGAGGGGTATCTGACTGCGGCTTGAGGCCTCGCGCCTATTTCGTGCTACGCTGCGCGAACGATGAAAGCCGAACCGTCCATTTTCGAGGATGATGACGTCGTCGCCGAAGCGGCGGCCGACGCCGAAGGCTTGGCGGATCTGGATGCAGGCCGTGTGATTTCGCACGAGCGCATGAAGGCGTGGCTTCTGTCCTGGGGCACGCCCGAGGAAACCCCACCGCCCAAGGCCGACTAACGCGGCCTCATGACCGATCGCGACACGCCCGTCTTCAATGTCGTTTGGTCGGTCAGATCCCGCCGAGATCTAGAGGGCATTCGTGCCTACATCGGCCAAGTCAGGCCGATCGCCGCCCAGAGGCTGGCTTTGCGTTTGATCGCCGCCGTGGAAGCGCTTGCCGAACACCCTCATCGCGGAAGACCGGCTGGCGAAGCCCGAGAACTGGTGGTGATCGCGCCCTACGTGGTTCGCTACCGCGTGAAGGGCGCGATCGTTCAGATCATCCGTATCAAGCACGGGGCCGAACGCCCCGACTGATCCCTACTTCGCCATCACGTTCATCACGGCCAGGGTCATGGCCTCCACGCCCGTGCGGATCGAGGGCTCGGGGACCGGGGCGAAGAACGGCGAGTGGTTGACGGGCAGCGGCTTGCCGGCCGCCTTGGCGTCGGCCATCGCCTTGGGATCGAAGCCCCCGATCGAGAAGTAGACCGACGGCACGCCGGCGATGATGAACTCCGAATAGTCCTCGCTGGCCGAGCCGGGCGACGGCACGGCCACGGCGTCCTTGCCGAAGGCGGCCTTGAAGACGGCGGCCGTCTTCTCGGTCAGGGCCGCGTCGTTGACCACCGCCTTGCCGCCCGGAACGATCTCGAGGTCGGGAGCCGGGGCGCCCGACATCTCGGCGACCGCCTTGGCGGTGCGGGTGACCCCGGCCAGGATCTTGTCGCGCACGCCGTCGTCCTGGGTGCGGATGGTGCCGCGCACCTTGGCCTTGTCGGGAATGATGTTGCCGGCGCTGCCGGCCTGGATCGAGCCGACGGTGACGACGCCGAACGCGGCCGGATCCTTCTCGCGGCTGATCACGCTCTGCACGTCGACGGTGAAGCGGGCGGCCATCATCACCGGGTCGATAGAGGCGGCCGGCATCGAGCCGTGGGCGCCGCGGCCGTTGAAGGTCAGTTCCAGGGCGTCAGAGGTCGAGGTCAGCACCCCGGCCTTGTAATAGACCTGTCCCGCCGCGCCGGGACCCACGTGCAGGGCGAAACCGTAGTCGGGCTTGCCGAACTTCTCGAAGAAGCCGTCGTTGATCATCGCCTTGGCGCCGCTGACCGTCTCTTCCGAAGGCTGGGCGACGAAAACCAGCGTGCCCTTCCACTTGGCCTTCTGGGCCACCAGCTGGCGGGCCGCGCCGATCCAGGCGGCCATGTGCACGTCGTGGCCGCAGGAGTGGGCGACGAAAACCTCCGCGCCGTTCCAGGTGGTCTTGGCCCGGCTGGCGTAGGGCAGGCCCGTCTTCTCTTCCATCGGCAGGGCGTCGAGCTCGGTGCGGACCAGCACGCTGGGCCCCTCGCCGTTCTTCAGCACCGCCACCACGCCGGTCTTGCCGACGCCTTCGGTGACCGTGAAGCCCAGCGCGCGCATCTGCTCGGCCAGCTTCCTGGCGGTCTCGACCTCCTGGAAGCCGACCTCGGGGTGGGCGTGCAGGTCCTTGTAGAGCGCGTCGAGCTGCGGATAGTCGCGGTCGAGCTGGGCCTTGATGGCGGCCTTGGTCGCCGGAACGTTCAGCGGCGCGGCCAGCGCCGGGGCGGCCAGCAGGGCCATGGCGGCGGCGAGGGTGAAGGTCTTGGAGGTCATGCTGCTCGCGCGGCGGGCCGCGCCCTTCTTCATTACGCGAAAACTAAAGCGTCATCCCGGCCGCAGCGCAGCGGAGAGCCGGGACCCAGGGGCGACCGCAGTGCGCCGGCCCCTGGGTCCCGGATAGCCTCTACGAGGCTTCCGGGATGACGACCGTGAGGAACGATCAGAACTTCCTACGGGCGTTCACCCCGACGGTGCGCGGGGTCAATCCATAAAGCAGGTCCTGGTACCCGACGTTGCTGTTCTTGTTCATGATCCCCTCGGCGTCGGTGAGGTTGGTCACGAAGGCGTAGACGCCCCAGTCCTCGCCCTCGACGCCGGCCCGCAGGTTCACGGTCGAGAAGCTGCCGAACTTGTCGAAATAGACGTAGGTCGGCCGGAAGGTGGAGACCATCTCGCCGGTGTAGGCGTAGTCGGCGCGCAGCAAGCCGTTCAGGCCGGCCACCGGCAGCGGCCAGACGTACTGGGCCGAGGCCGAGGCCGTCCAATCCGGCACGTTGGCGATGCGGTCGCCCTTCTTGCCGGTCGAGCCGTCGACCAGGATGTTGGCGTTGGCCTGGTCCTCGGTCAGTTCGGCCTTGGTGTAGCCGATCGAACCGGTCAGCGAGAGGCCGTGGATCGGACGGGCGGCGACCTCCAGCTCCAGGCCCTCGATCCGCGCCGCGCCAGCGTTGGTGATGAACTGATAGAGACCGTCGGCCGTCATGGCGCTGGTCTGGCGGTCCTTCCAGTCGATGCGGTAGGCGGCGGCGTTGGCCGTCAGCTTGCCGCCCAGCCAGGTGGTCTTCACGCCGGCCTCGTAGTTCCACAGGCTGTCAGGATTGTAGACCACGAGCGCGCTGTTCAGGCCCGGCACGTTGTTGGCCCCGCCCGGCCGGAAGCCCTCGGCCGCCGTGGCGTAGACCATGACGTCGGAGGTGACCTTGTAGCTGGCGTTGAACTTGTAGACCCAGCCTGAGGCTTCCGCGGTCTGCTCAGAATAGGCGGCCGGCGGGGCGCCGGTCAGCACGTTCCGATAGGTGCCGGCGCTGCCGGTGGTCTTGGTGTAGTCGTAGTGGCGCGCCCCCACCGTCAGCGACAGGCCCTCGACCTGCGGCGGCGTCCAGGTCGCCTCGCCGAACTGGGCGGTCTGCTTGACGCCCGTGTTGACGTAGCGGCCCTGCAGGTACTGCATCGGGCTGTAGGGCTGGCCCGTGGTCAGGCTGGTCAGCACCGTGTTGCTGTCGATGTGGTCCTTGCGCAGCTCCATGTAGCCGCCGACGGTCCACTGCAGCTGGCCCTCGCCCTTCGACGACAGCCGCAGTTCGTGGTTCCAGGCCCCCAGATAGGCCGGCTGATAGCCGATCACGCCGTTGGCGCTGCCGATATAGGGCTTGTACTGCGGCGTGAAGTCGATCGTCCGCAGCATGTCGTACTTGTAGTAGGCGCTCGACGCGGTGACCTCGCCGATCGGGCTCGACCATTTGCCGGTGACGCTGGTCAGGTCCATCTCGGTGTCGAGCGGCAGCTTCACGGCGCTGTCGGTGTTGTAGCCGCCCAGGCGGTCGTACCAGCCTTCCAGATCGTCGGCCGACGAGTTCTGGTGAACCTTGGTGACGACCAGCGAGATGTCGTCGGTGGGCGTGAAGCCCAGCATGGCGCGATAGCCGTCGGCGTGGCTGTCGTTGATGTTCTTGGCGCCGGTGCGGACGTTGTCGACGAAGCCGGGACGGTCCTCGGTATAGGCCACGATGCGGGCGGCCAGCTTGCCCTCGATCAGCGGGATGTTGCCCATCGCCTTCAGGTACGAGCCGCGCGAGCCGCCCTTGGTGGCGCTGGCCTGGCCTTCGATCGAGGCGCCGAACTGGCTGCTGTCGGGCTTGGCGTAGATCACCCGGATGGTGCCGCCCATCGAGCCGCCGCCGTACAGCGTGCCCTGCGGGCCGCGCAGAACTTCCACCCGCTCGACGTCGAACAGGTTGAGGTCGGCGGCGTTGTTGGCCGGGTCCTGGGTCGTGCCCGAGGGGCCGGTGACCGAGGTTTCGTCGTAATAGAGGCCCGTGGTGGCCTCGCCCGAGCCCTGCACGCCGCGGATGGTCACGCGGCTCTGGCCAAGCTGGCCCTGGGTCAGGTTCACGCCCGGGACCGAGCGGAAATAGTCTTGCAGGCCGGTGGCGCCGATCTTCTGCAGGCTGTCGCCGGTGACGGCGCTGATGCTCATCGGCGTGGTCTGGAGGGTGGTCGAGCGCTTGAGCGCGGTGACGACGATCTCCTCGACGGTCTCGTCGGCCGCGGGCTTGACGGCGGGCGTCTGGGCGGCCGCCCCCAGCGGCGCGGCCAGGGCGGCCAGCGCCGCCGTGGAAAGCAGGATCTTCAGGTCGGTACGCATAACATTCCCCAGTGCATGCATGAGAGCGCCCGCTCTGAAGGCGGGTCGGTCCCCAGGCTGGGGTGCATGGCGAAAATATGTCAACGCTTTTGTATCGAGAGTATTTGAATCGATATCGGCGCCCGCGGAATGGGCGCCTACTACCCTTCGTCATCCCAGCCGCAGCGAAGCGGAGAGCCGGGACCCAGAGGCCAAGCGCAAGGGCGTTCAGCCGCAAGCAAAAGGGCCGCCGGCGCATTGCCGGTGGCCCCTGGGTCCCGGATAGCCTCTACGAGGCTTCCGGGATGACGACGGTTGGAGGAGCGCTCAGATCCCCGGCGCGTACGGGAACGCCATCGCCTCGTAGGCCTCCAGGCTCAGCGGCGGCGGCGCCTCGCCCTTGGGCAGGGGCAGGCCGTTGATCGACTGGAAATAGGCGACGGACGCGTCGCGCCACCACTGGGCCTCGCGGCGCTGGATGGCCAGGTACGTCGCCACCTCGCCGTGACGTTCGGCGTCGACATAGGGCGAAAGATCCGCCCAGGTCGCCTGCATGCCGTCGACCGCCTTCACCCCGCGCGAATAGCGGATCACCAGCTCGTCCCACAGCGGCCGGCCGGACCTGGTGCGGTAGCCCCACGGCAGGTGGTGGAACCACAGCAGGTCCTTCTCGTCGATCTTCGACAGGTCCGAGAAGGCGGCCGCCACCGGCGGGGCGTACTGGGCGACGGCGTCGCTGCCGCTCGCCGTGCGGTCGAACCCGATCCCGGCCTTGTCGGCCTTGTGGTAGTAGACGCTGGTCCAGTCGGCGCGCTCGCCGCCGGCCACCCAGGGCCCGGGACCATAGTGGTGGCTGCGGCCCATCAGGTGGTGCAGGCCCATCGGGGTCATGTAGTCGACCACCGCCTCGCGCGAGCCCATCATCATCTTCACGGCCGGGCCAACAAAGCGCCTGTCGGGCGAGAAGGTCATGGCCGCCCAGTCGCGGGCGACAGCCTCCGAGGAGGCTTCCGGATCCCAGGCCAGGCGGCCGAAGGCGTACCAGTTGGCCTGGTCGAACTGCGAGCCGCTCCAGTTGCGGTCGGTCCCGATGTTGGCCACGCCCGCCATCAGGGTGCGCGAATAGCCGTGCAGCTTGCCGTCGACCACCTTGGCCACGGTCGAGCCTTGGCCGGCCGCAAAGGTGTCGGCCTTCAGCACCTCCTCCCACATGGTCCCGAGGTAGGCCAGGTGCGTGGAGAAGCCGAGATATTCCTTGGTGATCTGGAATTCCATGCCGAGGTTGGTCTTCGGCATCGCCCCGAACAGCGGGTGGAACGGCTCGCGCGGCTGGAAGTCGATCGCCCCGTTCTTGACCTGGACGATGACGTTCTCGGCGAACTGGCCGTCGAACGGCTTGAACTCCGAATAGCCCTGCTTGGCGCGGTCGTCGGGCTGCTCGTGCGAATAGACGAAGGCCCGCCACATCACGATGCCGCCGTGCGGCCCCACCGCTTCGGCCAGCATGTTGGCCCCGTCGGCATGGGTGCGGCCATAGTCCTGCGGGCCCGGCTGGCCTTCGGAATTGGCCTTCACCAGAAAGCCGCCGAAGTCGGGAATGGCCTTGTAGATCTCGTCGGCCTTGGCCTTCCAGAAGGCGCGCACCGCCGGGTCCAGCGGATCGGCGGTCTTGAGGCCCCCGATCTCGATCGGCGAAGAGAACCGCGCCGACAGATAGACCTTGATCCCGTAGGGCCGGAACGTGTCGGCCAGGGCCGCGGCCTTGGCGATATAGGGCGCGGTCAGGCTGTCGGACTTGGCGTTGACGTTGTTGAGCACCGCCCCGTTGATCCCGATCGAGGCGTTGGCGCGGGCGTAGTCGAGGTAGCGCGGATCCCTGACGTCGGGCAGCCGCCACCAGTCCCAGATCGACTGGCCCGCATAGCCGCGCTCGACGCTACGATCCAGGTTGTCCCAGTGGTTCAGCAGGCGGTAGCGGACCTTGGGCGCCGAGGTGATGTCGAGCTTGTCGACGCCCGCGCCGGTCTGCATCAGCCGCAGATAGTGGAAGACGCCGTACAGCACGCCGATGTCGGTGTTGGCGGCGATCAGGGTAACCCGTTCGCCGGCCGGCGTGCGGATCAGGTAACCCTCGTCCCCCAGATCCTTCATCGGCAACTTGAACGTGGCGATCGTGCTCGCCTGCCTCGGCGTCACCAACAGGATCGAGGGCGCGTCCAGGCCCGGCTCGTCGGGGTTCAGGCCCGCAAGGCCGCGCTGCAGTTCGCCGTAGGCCAGATCGAGGGTCGGAGACAACGCGGCGGGCGGCAGGCCGACGACCCGCGGGACGGGGCGCAACGCCTGCGGCAACGGCCGATAGCGGAGCCACAGGTCATGGCCGTCCTCGGCCCGGGCGGTCAGCGGCGCCAGCAGCAGGCAAGCGGCCAGGCAGAGCCTTCGAAGCAGGTGGCTGGGTCGCATCGCATCTCCCCGTCGATCATCTGGGTCGGCCGTCTTCGCGGCCTGAAGCTGTCGCCGTATGTCCGGCGAGTGGTCGAGTCTCCGCCACCTTATTGGTCAGACCAATGGATTGACAACCTCCCCACCGCGTTTAAACGAATGGGGGAAGATCGCTCGCGGGCCCAGCGTCCGCCAAGACCTCGTCGCCGGCCCTACCGGCGCCGCCGCAGAAAGACGCCGATGCTCAAGATCACCGCCGCCAGGGTCATCGTCACCTGTCCGGGCCGCAACTTCGTCACCCTGAAGATCGAGACCAGCGACGGCGTGTACGGCATCGGCGACGCCACCCTGAACGGGCGCGAGCTGGCCGTGGCCAGCTATTTGAACGACCACGTCATTCCCTGCCTGATCGGCCGCGACGCCCACCAGATCGAGGACATCTGGCAGTACCTCTACAAGGGCGCCTACTGGAGGCGGGGGCCGGTGACCATGTCGGCCATCGCCGCCGTCGACATGGCCCTGTGGGACATCAAGGCCAAGGTCGCGAACCTGCCGCTGTACCAGCTCTTGGGCGGCGCCTGCCGCACCGGCGTGATGGTCTACGTCCACGCCAACGGCGCCAGAATCGAGGAGACACTCGACAACGCCGACGTCTATGCCGAGCAGGGCTACAAGGCCATCAGCCTGCAGTCGGGCGTGCCGGGGCTGAAGACCGTCTACGGCGTCTCCAAGGACCGCTTCTTCTACGAGCCGGCCGACGCGGCCCTGCCCAGCGAGAGCCTGTGGTCGACCGAGAAGTACCTGCGCAGCGTGCCGCCGCTGTTCGAGGCCGCGCGCGAGAAACTGGGCTGGGACGTCCACCTGCTGCACGACGTGCACCATCGCCTCACGCCCATCGAGGCCGGCCGCCTGGGCAAGGATCTGGAGCCCTATCGCCCGTTCTGGATGGAGGACGCCACCCCGGCCGAGAACCAGGCCAATTTCCGCCTGATCCGCCAGCACACCACCACGCCCCTGGCCGTGGGCGAGGTGTTCAACTCGATCTGGGACTGCAAGCAGCTGATCGAGGAGCAGCTGATCGACTACATCCGCGCCACCGTGGTCCATGCCGGCGGCATCACCCACCTGCGCCGCGTGGCCGCCTTCGCCGACATGCACGGCGTGCGCACCGGCTGCCACGGGGCCACCGACCTGTCGCCGGTCTGCATGGCCGCGGCCCTGCACTTCGACCTGTCGATCCCCAATTTCGGCATCCAGGAGTACATGCGCCACACGGCCGAGACCGACGCGGTGTTCCCCCACGCCTACAGCTTCGAGGACGGCATGCTGCACCCCGGCGAAGCGCCGGGCCTGGGGGTCGACATCGACGAGGATCTCACCGCCAAGTATCCCTACAGCCGCGCCTACCTGCCGGTGGCCCGCCGCGAGGACGGCTCGATGCACGACTGGTGAGGGGTGGTGAGATCGCCCGCGCGATCTTGTCAGACCAAATAGCGGCGGCGTCCGACAAGGGTTATGCTATCGGTGAGGGACCATCGGTTCCGAGCGTCGATTCCAGGAAGCCATGTCGGACAACGTCAAGCTCTACCGCAAGATCGCGGACACCGTCGCCGACGCCATCGAGGCGGGCCAGTACAAGCTGGGCGACCGCCTGCCGACCGAGCGCGAACTGGCCGAGCAGTTCGGCGTCTCCCGCCCCACCCTGCGCGAGGCGATGATCGCCCTGGAAATGCTGGGCATGATCGAGGCCCGCCACGGCCTGGGCATCTACGTCACCGGCGATGTCCGCCCCGTGGCCCCTCAGGCGGCCGAGCGCGAGACCGAGATCGGCGCCTTCGAGCTGATCGAGGCCCGCCGCCTGTTCGAGGGCGAGGCCGCCGCCTTGGCCGCCACCTCGATCACCGAGGAACAGATCGCCCAGCTGGAAAGCCTGCTCGAGCGCATGCACGAGGAAGAGGAAATCCGGGGCGAGGACGCCGACCGCGAGTTCCACCTGGTCATCGCCGCGGCCACCGGCAACGGCGCCATCATCGCCACGATCGAGAACCTGTGGGACTGGCGCAATCGCTCCGCCCTGGCCCGCAACATCCTGACCCGCGCCCGCGGCATGGGCCTGGAGCCCCGCATCGCCGAGCACCGCCGCGTGGTCGAGGCCCTGAAGGCCCGCGATCCCGCCGCAGCCCGCCAGGCCATGCGCGACCACCTGGAACGGGTCATCGAGCACCTGCTGCACGCCACCGAGACCGAGGCCGTCGAGCGCGCCCTGCAGGAAACCAACGCCCGCCGCGACGCCATCGCCAAGCGCGTGGCCATCTAGAACGCAAAACGCCCCGGCGGAAGCCGCCGGGGCGCCATTGCATCTACGCTCCAAGCCTAGGTCGGCGTGCGCACGGCCATGCCGCGGAGCCAGAAGTAGGTCGTGCCGGTGCTGGCCACCTGCAGGCTGAAGGTGTTGGCGCCGGCCTTCACCAGTTGCGGCGGCACCACGAAGTAGTTGGCCTGGTAGCCGAAGCCGCCGCCGGGCACGACGTAGTTGGAGATGATCTGCGTGCCGTTGACGCTGAGGCTGACCGGGGCGTTGCCGTCCTGGTTGCCGTTGCGCGACACCAGACCGTCGAACTCGAACATCAGCGCCGCCGAGGCGGCGGCGGCCTGATAGGTCACCGAAACCACGCCGTTCTGGGCGATCTTCACGTGGTCGCCGGCGAAGCTGCCGTCGTTCTGCGAGACCGTCAGCTGGTTGGTCTTCGGCGGCGAGACCGAGAAGTCGGCCGTGGCGACGGGGGTGTAGAACTGGCCCTTGGAGACGGCGAAGTCATAGAGCCAGAAGAAGGTGGTGGCGTTGGGCGACACCGTCAGGACGATGGTGTTGGCGCCGGACGCGCAGAGCTCGGCGGGCACCGCCACCTCGACCCACTGCGGCCCGAAACCGCCGCCCGGCACGGTGTAGTCGGCCAGGATCGGCTTGCCGTTGAAGATCAGCGAGATCGGCGAATAGCCTTCCTGGTTGCCGTTGCGCGACACCAGGCCATAGAGCGCGACGCTGACCTGCGCGCCCGGGCCAAGGTCGGTCAGCGAGAACTGCAGGCCGAAGCTGGTGTTCTGGGCGTACTTATAGTGATCGCCCGCGAAGCTCCCGCCATTGGTGGTGGTCGACAGGCCCGGGCTCAGGGCGACCGGCGAGACCCGCAGGTTGGCGGCCAGGGCCTTGCCGACATAGGGGCCCGAGACGAAGTCGATCTCCAGGCCGTAGAGCCAGAAGAAGGTCTGGGCGTTGCCGGCCACCTGCAGCTGCAGGGCGTTGGGGCCGGCCTTCAGCAGGGCCGCGGGGATCGGGAAGATCGCGTCCTGCGGGCCAAAGCCGCCGCCCGGCATGGTGAAGCCCGAGACGATCTGGCCGCCGTTGACCTGCAGCGAGATCGGCGAGAAGCCCTCCTGGTTGCCGTTGCGCGACACCAGGCCGTTCACCCGCACCGCCAGGGTCTTGGTGAAGGCGTCGGCGTCCAGGTTGAACTGCACGGTGACGGCGTCGTTGTTGCCCAGGCGCTGGTGGTCGCCGGCCGGCGAGCCGCCGAGGGCCGAGATCGACAGCCCCTGGGTGGTCGGCGGCGAGGTGTTGAAGACGGCGGCGCCGAGCACGAGGCCAATGGCGGCGGTGTCGGTCGAGACGATGGCGTTCATGATGTTTCCTCCTTGATTGAACTCGGTTTTCGAACTCGCACTCAGGACAGGTTTTCGGAGATCTCGGCGCACCACTCGGCGGTCTGGTCCGTCGGCGGCGCATTGAGGTTCCAGAGCATGATCCCGGCCTTGGACGCGCCGGGCGGGTTCCAGGCCGCCAGCGGCGCCAGGTCGGCGAAGGCGGTGTTCTGGCCGGGGTTGGCGGCGTCGGCGACGCCGATGGCGACCTTCTCGGGCCCGACGAGCCCGGCGTACTGGTCGAACATCTCGGTCTGGCCCTGCACGTCGTTCCAGTAGGCCATGGTGGCGACGAACGAGATCTGGTCCTTGACCTGCGCCAGGTAGGCGTCGCGCGTCACGCCCAGATAGACCGGCAGGGTCAGCAGCGCACTCGGCCCCAGCGCCGCGCGCAGCGCCTTGATCACTTCGACGAAGTTTTCGTCGGGCGTGTAGGAGACGTCCTCGTTGTCGAGGTCGACGCCGTCCAGGCCCCAGTCGTCGACGACGATCGCCTTGACGTTGGCGGCATAGGCCTTCGGGTCGAGATTGCCCCAGCCGCCCGGATGCCCGTCCCAGTTGGGCTTGCCGTTGATCGACATCAGCACCTTGACGCCCCGCGCCTGCAGCGCCTTGGCCCCCGCGCGGATTTCTTCGGCGCTGTGCTTGCTGGTCAGGAAGTCGAGCGTGATGGTGTCGCCCTGGTCGCTGGGCGCGTTCACCGCGAAGGCCAGCGCCACGACGCCCACCGAGGCGGGCGCGGCCTCCGGCGGCGGGCCGCCCTCGTTGTAGCCGAGCCAATAGGCCATGAAGGTCTGACTGGTCATTCCGAGCCCCCTTGAAAACAACCTGAGGGCGATAGTGATCTTTCTACACTTGATGGATGTGCGATTCCGCACACGCAACCCAAAGGTGCGAAAAATTCGCAAGACACAGAACTAGACGACCGGTCTATTATTTCCTACATAGCTGATCATGACCGCCCGCAAAAAGTCCGAGATCACCCGCGAACACATCCTGGCCGTCGGCCGCGAGCTGGTGCTGCGCCAGGGTTTCGGCGGCATGGGCCTGAAGGAGCTGCTGGACGCCAGCGGCGTGCCCAAGGGCTCGTTCTACTATTACTTCGCCTCCAAGGAGGCGTTCGGCTGCGCCCTGCTGGAGGATTACTGCGCCGAGTACGGCGCCAAGCTGGCCGCCCTGTTCGACGCGTCCGGCAGCGGCCGCCAACGCCTCATGGCCTACTGGAACGTCTGGCTGGACGGCGACACCGCCTGCGGCATGGCCGACCGCTGCCTGGTGGTGAAGCTGGGCGCCGAGATCTCCGACCTGTCGGAGGACATGCGCCTGATCCTCGACACCGGCGTGGCGCGTCTGGTGCACCGCATCGCCGCCGTCATCGTCGAGGGCCGCGACGACGGCTCCCTGCCCGGCTCGGGCGATCCGGTCGCCACCGCCCGGGCGATGTACGCCCTGTGGCTGGGCGCGGCGATCCTGGCCAAGCTTTCCAAGGACCAGACGCCCCTGCGCGAGGCGATGGCCACCACCGAGATTCTGCTCGCGGCCGCCTGAGCCGCCCCCTCATAACAACAAGGAGAACACCCATGCGCAGCGCGATCCACGAGACCTTTGGCGATCCGGCCGAAGTCCTGGTCCTGGCCGACAGCCCGATCCCCGAGCCCGGCCCCGGCAAGGTGCGGGTGCGCACCCTGCTGTCGCCGATCCACAATCACGACCTTTGGACCGTGCGCGGCAACTACGGCTACAAGCCCGCCCTGCCCGCCATCGGCGGCAGCGAGGCGGTCGGCATCGTCGACGCCGTGGGTGACGGCGTCGACGCCGCCCTGGTCGGCCAGCGCTTCGCCGTGGCCGGCGTGCACGGCAGCTGGGCCGAGTTCTTCATCGCCTCGGCCGCCGGCCTCGTGCCCGTCCCCGACGCCATCCCCGACGAGGCCGCCGCCCAGCTGATCGCCATGCCGTTCAGCGCCATCACCCTGCTCGAAACCCTCAATGTCGGGGCCGGCGACTGGGTGGCCCAGAACACCGCCAACGGCGCGGTCGGCAAGACCCTGGCCATGCTGGCCAAGGCCCGCGGCGTCAACGTGATCAACCTCGTGCGCCGCGACGCCGGCGTGGCCGAACTGGCCGAGCTCGGCATCGACAACGCCGTCTCCACCGCCGACGCCGACTGGAAGAAGAAGGTCGCCGAACTCACCGGCGGCGCGCCGATCAAGGCCGCCGTCGACTCCATCGGCGGAACCGCCTCGGGCGACATGGCCGACCTTCTGGGCGAGAACGGCCTCTTGGTTTCGTTCGGTTCGATGACCGGCGAGCCGATGCAGATCTCGTCGGGCACGGTGATCTTCAAGCAACTGACCGTGAAGGGCTTCTGGGGCTCGACCGTCTCGGCCAACATGGCCCCGGACCTGCGCCGCAAGCTGATCGGCGAACTGATGACCCAGGTCGCCACGGGCAAGCTGAAACTGCCGACCGACGGCGTCTACGGCCTCGACCAGGCAGCCGACGCCGTGAAGGCCTCGCTGACCCCCGGCAAAACCGGCAAGGTGCTGCTGCGGCCTTGATTTAGCGGCGGAAACCTCGCCCTTCGACAAGCTCAGGGTGAGGTTTCTCCCGCGCCGCTATGAGTGGTCCTCACCCTGAGCCCGTCGAAGGGCGAGGACCACGCACTACCCTTTCAGCAGCGCCTTCAGCTGCGCCAATCCCCGCTCGGGCGGGCTGCCATAGCCGATCGGCTCGACGAAATTGCCCTTGGCGTCGAACAGATAGACCGCCGACGAGTGGTCGACCGTGTACTCCCCGCCCTCGATCGCCACCTTGCGGTGATAGACGCGGTAGGCCTTGGCCGCCGCGTCGGTCTGGGCCGTCGTGCCGGTAAGGCCCCGGATGCGATGATCGAAGTTCGACAGGTAGAGCTTCAGTTGCTCGGGCGTGTCGCGCTCGGGGTCGACCGAGACGAACACCACGTTCAGCTTGTCGGCGTCGGGGCCCAGGTCCTTCAGCCAGCCGGTCATCTCGGTCAGGGTGGTCGGGCACACCTCCGGACAGAAGGTGAAGCCGAAGAAGATCGCCGTGGGCTTGCCCAGCAGGTCCTTCTCGGTGACGGCCTTGCCGTCCTGGTCGACGAGCTGGAACGGCCCGCCGACCTTGGCCGAGGCGTTGGCCTTGGCGTGCTCGGCCGTGCGGTCGCAGGCGGCCAGGGGAGCGGCGCAGATCAGCGCCGCCACGACGAGTTTGGACAGGATACGCACGTCTACTTGCCTCCCACGGCCTTGACCGGCGCGTTGATCGCCACCGGCGGCGCGAACTTGAACCGCAGGGTCAGCGGCACGCTGGCTCCCGCCACGAGATCGATCTTCGGACCGATGACCATCAGGTGCTCGGCCCCGGGCTTCAACGCCACCGCCTGGCCGGCCGGCAGCGCCAGGCCTTCCGAGAGCTTGCGCATGCGCATCACCCCGCCGTCCATCGACATGGTGTGGATCTCGGCCCGCGCCGCCGCCGGGGTTTCCACCGACACCAGCTGGTCGGCGGCCGAGGCGGTCAGTGTCAAATAACAGCCGCCGGCCGGCGCGCCCTTGGGCGCGGCCCGGCACCAGGCGCCGTCGACGGCGACCTTGGACGCCACCCGGGCGGGCGGCGCGGCCTGAGCGGCGCTCGCCAGCGCGCCAACCGCGAGGATGGGGAGAAACAGGGTCTTCATGGTCAGGCTCCAGCCTCGAGGCGCCGCCGGGGGGACAGGCGGCGCAGGATGAGATCAAGCGACAGGACCGCCGCCAGCGAGACGCCGACGAGCGGGTAGAGAACGGCCAGGGGCAGGACGATCGCCAGCAGCCCCAGATAGGCGCGACGGTCGGCCGGTGGGATGGGCGCGGTCAGCCGGCCCTTCGGCCGGCGCTTCCACCACATGACCACGGCCGAGACGCCCAGCAGCCAGACGGCGACGCAGCCGGCCAGCATCAAGAGCTTGTTGGCCAGGCCGAACTGCTGGCCCTGGTGAACGGCGATGCCCCACTCGATGACCTTGGCCGCCGGTCCGAAGTCGCGATAGCCAAGGTCGGCGATCACGTGGCCGTCGCCCCCGTCGAGATAGAGGGTGCGGGTGCGCTCGACCCGGTCGGGCATGTAGGCCGCCGTCCAGGTTCCGCCGTGGGCCTTGGGCAGGGTCAGGGTGAAGCCGTCGGTCAGGCCGGCGGCCTTGGCCCGTTCGACGGCGGCGTCGACGCCCAGGCTCGTGTGGGCATGGCCCGAAGCCGGTGCGGCATGGGCCTGCAGCGCCCAGGGCACGCCCTGGCTCGCCGCCTCGCCGGCCCCCTCGCCCGCATGGTGCGGCTGCACGACCGGCGGACACGGACGCCCCCAGCCCGCCTGGGTGGTGATCTGCCGGACCTCCTCGCCCCAGAAGGCCGACCACGGCATGCCGGTGACCGCCAGGAACACGATCACCAGTCCCGCGAAGATCCCGGTCACCGCGTGCAGGTCGCGCCAGAAGACGCGCCTGGCCGGCGCGCCGCGCACGCTTACCACCCCGCCGCCGCGTCCGCGCGGCCACCACAGGAAGATCCCCGTGGCGACCAGCACGATGGCCCAGCCGGCGACGATCTCGACCAGCAGGTTGGCTACGGGTCCGGCGATGTCGAGGCTGTGCAGCCGCTTGACCACGCCCATGACGCCGCCCGGCGCGCCGACGCCCAGCACCTGGCCGGTGTGCGGATCGACATAGGCCGTCCGCGCGCCGTCGTCGGTGTCGAGCGCCAGTTGCACGGCGCGGTCGCCACGCGCGGAGACGACCACCCGCCGGACCTTGCCGCCCGCCGCCACCTCGGCGGCGGCGATCCAGGCCGACGGCCGGGTCGTCGCCGGACTGTCGGCGACCACCGCCAGCGGCCGCTGCACGATCGCGGTCAGCTCGTCCTTGAACAGGTAGAGCCCGCCGGTCAGCGCAAGCAGCATCAGGACCGGCAGCACCAGCAGGCCGGCATAGAAGTGCCAGCGCCAGAAGGCGCGATAGACCTCGCCGGCCGGTGTTTCGTTTCCCGTCGCCATCGTCAGAACGACACCGTCACGCCGCCGAACACCGAGCGGCCGTCGCCCGGCCAGACGGCCGCGGTGGCGGCGGTCCAGGTCGTAGCCGCCTGGACGTTGGAGACATAGGCCGCGTCCGTCAAATTGCGGGCGTCGAGGAACAGCGAGACCTTGTCGGTCGCCTTCCAGCCGGCGTTGAGGTTGAGGATCGCGTAGGACGGCGCGGTCCTGGTGTTCTTGTAGTCGATCCACTGGTCGCTGGCGGACCACTCCACCGACGGGGCCAGGAACCAGCCCTTCGCCGCGTCGTAGCGCAGCTCGGCCCGGTAGAAGTGCTTGGGCACGATGGGCAGGCGGTTGTCGCCGTACTGGGCGTCGCCGTCGAAGCGGAAGTCCGACAGGGTATAGGTCTGGCGCAGGCGCCAGCGCGGGGCGAAGGCCCAGTCCAGCGCCGCCTCGATCCCCTGGTGCAGGGTGTCGTCGGCGTTGAAGGTGGCGGCCGGGTGCTGGCTGTCGACGGCGAACTGCAGGAGCTCGTTCTTGAGCTTGGCGCGGTAGGCCGTCAGGTCGTAGGTGAAGGCTCCTCGATGGCCGCGCGCGCCGGCCTCGACGGTCCAGGCCTCCTGCGCCTGGATCGGTGCGAAGCCCACATTGCTCGGCGACAGCGAGCTGAAGTTGGGAGGCTCCACCGAGCGGGTGACATTGGCGAACAGCTGCGAGCCGTCGTCGCCCTGCCACAGCACGCCCACGCGCGGCGACACCCACTCGTAGTCCTTGTCGGCCGTCAGGTTGAAGGTCGAGGCCACGGCGGGAACCTTGAAGCTCTGATAGTCGCGCTCGGCCCGTCCCCAGGTCAGGCCGCCGACCAGGATCAGGTGGTCGGTGACGAACAGGCGGCCTTCGCCGAACAGGTCGGCGGCCTTGGCGTTCTGCAGCGACAGCGACTGCAGCGCGCCGCGCCCGCCCCGGACGTTGGTGTAGAAGGCCGAGTCCAGGTCGCCCTGGCGGTACCAGGCGCCGAGATAGGCGTCGGCCTTCAGCCCGCCGACCTCGCCGTCCCAGTCCAGCCGCCCGAAGGCGCCGTAGTTGCGGCTCTGCTGGTCGATGACCTGGAAGATCGGGTGATCGAGGTCCTTCCACACCGCATAGACCGCGCCCTGGAACACCGTGTGCTCGTCCAGCCGCCAGGTGGTGCGCAGCGAGCCGCGCAGGCCGCGCTGGTTGCGGGCCTGGTCGTTGGCGAGGCTGGCGGCGGCGCTCTGGCGGGGATTGGCCTGGAACTGCGCCAGGGTCAGGGCGCCGGGGATCTCCTGGGCGATGTTGGAGCCGTTGAGGATGAAGCGCACCTCGCGGTCCTGCCCGAAGCCGCGCCCCAGGTTCAGGGTGGCGAACTGGATGTTCTGCTGGCTCTGCGACCGCCATCCCTGGCTGGTCTGGTTGGTGGCGGCGGCATAGAGGTCCCAGTCGCCCTTCTGACCGGCGATCGCGGCGTGCTCGCGGATCAGGCCGAACGAACCGCCGTCGACGCGGACGCGGGCGTTGAAGCCGGCGTCCTTGCCCGTGGGCGTCACCATGTTCACCGCCCCGCCCAGCAGGGCCCCGCCGAAGCGCAGAGCGTTGCCGCCGCGATAGACCTCGGCGTAGCGGGTGTTCAGCGGATCGGCGATCTGGCTGTCGCCGTAGCCGTCGGCCTCGTTCAGCGGCACGCCGTCCTGGGCCAGCAGAAGGCCGCGATTGTGGTTGGCGTTGCCGATCCCTGAGCCGCGGATCGAGATGCGGATGTCGCCGCCCCACTTGCGCTGGGCGTAGACGCCGGGGGCGTCGCGCAGCATGTCGTCCAGCGCCAGGGCTTGGCGGCTGGCATAGGCCTCCTGCGAGATCACCGACACCGCGCCGGGAGTTTCCGACAGGCGCTTGCGGGCCTCGGCGACGACGGAGGGATCCTCGGCGTTGCGGCGGGCGGTGACGATCACCGACGAGACGGCGCTTTCGCTGTCGTCGGGCGCGGCCAGGGCGGCGGCGGGCGCCAGCGCGGAGAGAGCGCAGGCGGCCAATAGAACGGATTTCATCTTCAGGTCCTTGGGCCGCGCCTTGCGCGACCATCAGCAGGCGGATCTTGGCCGGCGCGGTCTCGCACGCGGCGTTGCGGACCCGGCGCGGCCGGGCGCTCCACCGGTCGTGAAACCGGCGGTCAGATCAGCAGGCTGGGAGGACCTCTGGCCGGTAGCGGCGGCGCGGCCAGGCCCCGGCCGGGAGCCAGGTGGACGACGCGGGCAGGCTGCGGCTGGGCGGCATAGGCGACGAACTCGACCGGCGCGACGGCCAGGTCGGCCGGCGGCGCGCCCATGGCCGCGCCCAGGGCCGCGAAGGCGCAAGGCGCGTCGGCGGGCTTCTCGTCCGAGCCGTCCTTCTGGTGATCCAGGCGCTCGCCGGGCGCGACGACCATGGCCCCCTGGCCGGTGCACAGCACCAGGGCGAAGGGCAAGGCGTTGCGAGGCTCCGGCGCGGTCATGAAGCCGGCCGGGATCAGCACCTTCAAGGCGACCGCCAACGCCGCGAGCGTCATGAAGACGGCGCGGGCGTTGGTCCAGCGATGGGAGGTCGGCCGGGTCACGCTCCAGGCTTTAGCTCAAGCGGCGTCGATTGTCCTTGGTCATTCCGTCCCAGCCACATCATCCCTGGCGCGAAACGCGGCGCAGGGTACAACCGACCGCATGATCGACCGTCGTTCTTTCCTCGCGTCCGCCGCCGCCCTGGCCGCGCCCCTTCCCGCCCTGGCCCGCGAGACCGAAGGCGAGCGCCTGACCGCCGTGCTGGAGGGGCTGATCCAGAAGGCGATGCTCGACTCGCCGCAGCTGATGACCCTGACGGGCATGGACGCCGGCCCCAACGCCGCCGCCCGCGGCAAGCTGGACGACCGCTCGCCGGCCGGCGTCGCCCGCACCCGCCAGCTGTTCGTCGACCTTCAGACCCAGCTGGCGACCTTCGACGCCAAGGCCCTGACCGGTATGGACCGGGTCAACCACCGCTCGGCCGCCTATCTGGCCGACACCACCCTGCAGAGCTACGCCATGCCGTTCGGCGACCCGAACGTCGGCGTCGCCGTGCCCTACATCGTCTCGCAGCTGTCGGGCGCCTATCGCGCCGTGCCCAGCTTCCTGGCCGACACCCATCCGGTGAAAACCAAGGAAGACGCCGAAGCCTATCTGTCGCGCCTGTCGGCCTTCGCGGTGCTGCTCGACCAGGAGACCGGCCGCGCCCGCGCCGACTTCGCCAAGGGAGCCACCCCGCCCGACTTCGTGCTGCGCACGACCCTCTCGCAGTTCTCGGCCCTGCTGGCGCCGGCCCCGGCCAAGTCCGAGCTGGTCACGGGCCTGACCGGCCGCACCGGCGCCATTCCCGGCGACTGGGAGGCCCGCGCGACCAGGATCGTCGAGACCGAGGTCCATCCGGCCCTGCGCCGCCAGGCCGACCTCTTGACCGCCGCCCTGCCCGCCGCCGTCCACGACGCCGGCGTCTGGCGCCTGCCGGACGGCGAGGCCTACTACCGCTACGCCGTGCGCTCGGCGACGACCACCGACCTGGCCGGCGAGGAGATCCATCGCCTCGGCCTAGAGCTGGTGGCGCGCTTTTCTGCTCGCGCCGACGCCATCCTCAAGGCGCGGGGCCTGACGCAGGGCCCGGTCGGCGCCCGCATCG
The DNA here is from genome assembly GCA_966252285.1 of uncultured Caulobacter sp. GTDB lineage: Bacteria > Pseudomonadota > Alphaproteobacteria > Caulobacterales > Caulobacteraceae > Caulobacter. Next base: position 4,656 of record CBINOL010000016.1, on the reverse strand, counting down.
CCGCCCTGCGCCGCGACCCGGCCAACCTCTATCCCAACGACGACGCCGGCCGGGCCGCCCTGCTGGCCGACCTCGAGGCCAAGACCCAGGCCATGCGCGAGCGCCTGCCCGGCTATTTCGGCCGCCTGCCCAAGGCCGGGGTGAAGATCCAGCGCATCCCGCCATCGATCGAGAGCGGCGCGCCCGGCGCCTACTACACCCCGCCCAGCCTGGACGGCTCGCGCCCCGGCCTGTTCTCGATCAACCTGCGCGACACGGCCGAGCAGCCGCGCTTCGACCTGCCGACCCTGGTGTTCCACGAGGCCATCCCCGGCCACCACCTGCAGAACGCCCTGATGATGGAGGCGCCGGGCATCCCGACGCTGCGCCGCCTGCCGATCTTCTCGGGCTACTCGGAAGGCTGGGCGCTCTATGCCGAGCAGCTGGCCGACGAGATGGGCGCCTACAAGGACGACCCGCTGGGCCAGCTGGGCTACGTCGCCTCGATGCTGTTCCGAGCCTCGCGGCTGGTGCTCGACTCCGGCATCCACGCCAAGCGCTGGAGCCGCGAGAAGGCCATCGCCTACATGTCGGAAACCCTGGGCGACGCCGAAAGCTCGGTCACCCGCGAAGTCGAGCGCTACTGCGTCCAGCCGGGCCAGGCGTCGAGCTACATGCTGGGCTGGCGCACCTGGACCGACAGCCGTGCCCGCGCCGAAAAGCGGCTGGGCGCCAAGTTCAGCCTCAAGGGCTTCCACGACACCGGCCTGACCGCCGGCACCATGCCGCTCGACGTACTGGCCTCGGTGATCGACGAGTGGAAGGGAAGTTGAGGATCGACGCCCCCAGAGCGCCTTCTCGCCCAAACGGCTCGTCATCCCGGAAAGCCCGCAGGGCTTATCCGGGACCCAGGGGCCGACGCACCGCAGGCGGCCCCTGGGTCCCGGCTCTACGGCCCGCTGCGCGGTCCTCCGGCCGGGATGACGAATGATGTATCGGGCCCGTTGGGTGCGAGCCGGCCCCGCCCTATTCCCCACTACCCCGGCACATAGGTCAGCCTGACGACCTCGTCGCCGATGCGGGTGCTGTCCACCAGCCGCAGCTTGGGCTTGGATCCCGCGAAGAACGGCGAGCCGCTCCCCAGCACCACGGGGTGCAGGTAGATCTTGTACTCGTCGATCAGGCCAAGCGCGGTCAGGCTGCGGGCGAGATCCGGGCCGCCGACCTCGATCACCCCGTCATGGCGATCCTTCAGCGCGCGGACGGCCGCCTCGAGATCGCCCTCAAGCAGCGACGCGTTCGGGCCGACGGACTTCAGCGAGCGCGACGCCACCCATTTCGGACAGCCGCGCCAGGCTATGGCGAAGTCGCGCCGGGCCTCATCCCAATCGGAATGGTCCTCGTCCCAATAGCTCATGATTTCGTAGAGACGGCGGCCATAGAGGCTGCCCGTGAGACTCCGCGCCTGGTCGACGAAGTACTGGAACAGCACCGGATCGGGCCCGAACCCCATGTGGTCGACATAGCCGTCGAGGGACTGGTTCATGCCGAAGACGAGCTTGGCCATGCCGCGATCTCCACCCGGGCCTCTCGCACGACCCCGGCGCAAGGTGCGCGCAAACGCGTCGGGACACAAAGGCCGCGCGGCCTGCCCGCCCAGTTTTGCGGCCGCGCATCAACTCGCTATTAAGAGTCACTTGCATTAAGACCAAAAGGCGACCAAAAGCGTCGCCGTTCGGCGAGGCGCTCTGTCGGGAGTCGCTCGCCCATATGATGCGAATGATTCTTATTCGCTATATATACGGGGATAGTCGTATGCGCATTTCCAACCGGACGCGCGGCCTGTTGCTGGCCGGCGTCGCCAATCTCGTCCTGGCGGGCTTCGCCCACGCCCAGGCCGCCGACGCGCCCGAGGAGGCCGTCACCACCAGCAAGCTGTCGCTGGGCAAGGTCGTCGTCTCGGCCGGCCAGGAGAAGGTGGCGATCGACACGCCCCAGGCCGTGACCACGCTCGACCAGGACGCCATCGACCGGGCCCAGGCCTCGACCATCGGCGACCTGCTGGCCGGCATCCCCGGCGTCAACACCATGGGCGGCGTCGGCGCGCTGGGCCAGGGCTTCAACATCCGCGGCATGGGCACGGGCCTGGCCGACAGCGACAGCCGCATCCTGATGCAGATCGACGGCGTCACGAAGTTCTTCGAGCAATACCGGATGGGCGCGTTCTTCAGCGACCCCGAGCTCTATAAGCGCGTCGAGGTCCTGCGCGGCCCGGCCTCGTCCACCCTCTATGGCGCGGGCGCCCTGGCCGGCGTGGTCAGCTTCACCAGCAAGGACGCCTCGGACTTCCTGCAGGGCGATGACCGCTTCGCCGTACGCCTGCGCGGCGGCGTCGAGAGCAACGCCGAGGCCCGCTTCGGCTCGGGCATCCTGGCCTTCAAGCCGACCGACAAGCTGGAAGTGCTGGGCATGTACACCAGCCGCCGCAGCGACGAGTACGAGAACGGCAACGGCCAGGTCGTGCCGGCCTCCGACGCCACTTCCGACAGCTACCTGCTGAAGGGCCGCTACACCTTCGGCAAGGACCACAGCGTCTGGGCCTCGTACCAGAACTGGAAGAACGACAGCGTCCAGATCTACGACCAGTCCGAGGCCATGGCCACCACGCCGGTGCGCCGCAAGACCACCGACGACACCGCCGTGATCGGCTATCAGAACGGCTTCGAGAACAACGACCTGCTCGATTTCGAGGCCCAGCTCTCCTACGCCAACAGCAAGGTCAACCAGACCGACACCACCTTCCTGTCGGGGGTGCTGGAGTCGGAGTTCTCGTACAAGACCCTGCAGGGCCGCGCCCAGAACACGTCTGAGTTCCAGTTCGCCGGCGATGGCGTCGCCTTCCTGACCATCGGCGCCCAGGCCTACAAGCAGGAACGCCGCAACCCGCGCCGCACGGCCACGGGCACCAACCACGGGGCGGCCACCCACCCCGAAGGCGACATGGAGAAGTACGGCCTGTTCGCCCAGGGCGAGGTCACCTACGGCAAGCTGACCGTGATCCCCGGCGTGCGTGTCGACTGGACCAAGCTTCAGCCGGGCCTGGGCGTGACCACCAGCCGCGAGGTCAAGGACAACGGCGTCTCGCCCAAGATCGCCGCCCTCTACAGCCTGACCGAATGGGCCTCGGTGTTCGGCTCGATCGCCCACACCGTGCGCATGCCGGTGCTGGACGAGATCTACAGCCGCACCTCTGCGACGGCGAGCAACTACAGCCTCAACCTCAAGCCCGAAGAGTCCGACAACTACGAGGTCGGCGGTACGCTGCAGTTCCGCAACCTGTTCGGCCAAGGCGACCAAGCGCGGATCAAGACCACGCTGTTCCGCAACGACGTCAGCAACCTAATCGCCCGCGGCACAGCCACCTCCAGCTACTTCGTCAACATCGGCGAGGCCCGCTATTCGGGCGTCGAGGTCGAGGCCGAGTACGGCGCCAAGCAGCTGTTCGTGCGCGGCGCGGTGTCGGTGATCGACGGCGAGAACCGCACGTCGGGCGCGCCGCTGAACACCATCCCGGCCGACACCCTGAACCTGACGGTCGGCTACGTCTTCCCGACCCATAACCTGACGGTCGGCTGGCGCGGCGAGTTCGCCGACGACCAGAACGAAACCACCACCGCCGCGCTGCGCACGCCGGGCTACTCGGTGCACAACCTGTTCCTGACCTGGAAGCCGCAGGACGGCGCGCTGAAGGGCCTGGAAGTGCAGGCCGGGGTCGACAACCTGTTCGACAAGAACTTCCGCCGCCACCTGTCGTCGCTCGACGCCGAGGGCCGGACGGTCAAGCTCACGCTCGGCAAGACGTTCTGACCATGAAGACGCCCTGGCACGTTCGAGCCTGGGCGACGGGGGCGTCGTTGATCATCAACGGCGCCCTCGGGCTCGCCGTCGTCCAATGGGAGCAGAGACCCGTTCTCGCGCCCATGGACGACGCGGCCATGCTGATCTCGCTGGGCGACCCGGCCCTCGACGCCGTGGACAACGCCACCTCGCCCGACGCCAAGCCGGCCCCGACACCCGAGAGCGAGCCGTCGCCGCCGCAGCCCTCGCAACCGGAAAAGCCCGCGCCCAAGCCGCTGGCGCCGCGCCCCGACGGCTGGCTGACCCAACCCGCGCCGCCCTCTCCTGCCCCGCCTTCGGAAGCGCCACCGCGCCCGACACCGCCCGCCGCGGCCCAGGCCGCCGTGCCGGCCGCCGCCCGGGCCATGGACGCCTCGGCCGCCAAGCCGCCCGCCGGCCGGCGCGACGCCGACAGCGTCCAGGCCCACGCCGGAACCAGCACCGCCTACGCGGCGAGGGTCCGCGCCTGGCTGGAAGCCCACAAGACCTATCCCAAGGCCGCCCGCATGCGGAAACAGCAGGGCAAGGCCCAGGTGACCTTCGTCCTCGACCGCGCCGGCCACGTGCTGGACTGCCGCCTGACCGGCCCCACGGGCCACGCCCTGCTCGACGCCGAGGTCCGCGCCATGGTCGCCCGCGCCGATCCCTTCCCCGCGCCGCCGCACACGATCAAGGGCGAGCGGATCGAGATGGACGCGCCGGTGGAGTTTTCGCTTTCCAGGTGATCCCTCTCCCCTTGCGGGAGAGGGTGGCCCGCGAAGCGGGTCGGGTGAGGGGTCG